>NZ_JBWPWJ010000009.1:0-52589 GCF_056590575.1 Porphyromonas sp. C0041D3 | reverse complement strand
TCCCTTATCTATTGTCTCCTCAACAAAGGTAATCTCTTTTTCCTCCCCCTCCCAGCACATCAAAATGCGAATTAGCCTAAGGTAGAGATGACACGTTGTACAATCAATTCAAAAAACCTTTGTATATTTGCACTAAGAGGTATATGTTTTCCCTCAAAATTTTCGGTTTCTGCGGTCTTTTTGGTCATAAAGGGCTCACACACAGATCTTCACAGATTTGACCCTCGCAGACCATATTCCATTAAAACAAGGATTAAGACCCGCTGTGTCGACTACCTTTCCGCCGTCATAGACGTTGCTCACAGACCATATTCCATTAAAACAAGGATTAAGACCTCACCATCCCGCTCTTCAGTCGCACGAAGCGAACTCGCAGACCATATTCCATTAAAACAAGGATTAAGACATGATGCGGTCGTTGAACATATCGAAGGCAATGCTCTCGCAGACCATATTCCATTAAAACAAGGATTAAGACTTTAGAGGCTCACCATCTAGAGTAGATACGTGACGTCTCGCAGACCATATTCCATTAAAACAAGGATTAAGACGTCTGACCGCCAAGGGGTGATCCGAATGGTTCAGTTCGCAGACCATATTCCATTAAAACAAGGATTAAGACTGTGAGACAATAAGCGGGCATACCCGTAGGGGGGCCCCCGAAGGGATCCGTTTTGCTTAGCCCGGTGGTCAAGGCACAAAGTGCCGACGACCCCGGGTTACTTGCGATACGCCATATATGAGACTGTTGCACGAAGGCGGTCTGCTGCGTTGCTTTCGGAATTCGGTCTTGGTCACGTACGTGAGTACGCTCCCTTCGACCTCATCCTCAGCGCCTTGCATCTCATCCTTCGTGCAAAGTCTCAGCACATTTGAAACAAATGTGCGAGAATGGCACTTCGTGCAACATTCTCAATTACCCTAAGGCTTGAGTGCGTCACGCCTTGGCAGGGGCATAATCAGCGGTGGAAAATACCCGAAAATCCAAAAATTGTAAGGTAGAGATGACACGTTGTACAATCAATTCGAAAAACCTTTGTATATTTGCACTCAGAGGTACATGTTTTCCCTCAAAATTTTCGGTTTCTGCGGTCTTTTTGGTCGTAAAGGGCTCACACACAGGTCTTCACAGATTTGACCCTCGCAGACCATATTCCATTAAAACAAGGATTAAGACTTTCCTTTTTCATAACAAAAAGTCGTTTAGGGTTTGTCCCTCGCAGACCATATTCCATTAAAGATTAAGACCGGGGGAGACGATAAGCGGGCTACCCCGTAGGGGGGACCCCGTTAGGGGTCCGTTTTGCTTAGCCCGGTGGTCAAGGCACAAAGTGCCGACGACGCCGGGTTGCTTGCGATACGCCATATATGAGACTGTTGCACGAAGGCGGTCTGCTGCGTTGCTTTCGGAATTCGGTCTTGGTCACGTACGTGAGTACGCTCCCTTCGACCTCATCCTCAGCGCCTTGCATCTCATCCTTCGTGCAAAGTCTCAGCACATTTGAAACAAATGTGCGAGAATGGCACTTCGTGCAACATTCTCTATATACGACCCCGATAGGGGGTCGGTCCCTCTAGGAGCTCTCCATTACGAGCGACACCCTGGCGGGGTCGTGGGGATTAAATAGGCTATGCTTACCCAGGGTCGTCGGGGCGGCGCCCCTCCGACACCCGGGCCATGAAGAAAGCACCCCTCCGGGGTGCGTTGCGACCCGTCCGACCCGTCCCAAAAACAGGGCGTCACCTAATACCGATATTAGAATTCACTAATACCGATATTAGAGATCACTAATACCGGTAAAAGAAATCTCTAATATCGGTATTAGTGATCGCCCCTATCCGCCAGGGGGCCCACCCGGCATAATCGGGGGAGGGATCTGCTCGGCGACCCACAAGGAGTTGATGGGGTAGGAGCGGGTCTCAGCACATCGGTCACCGATTCGCGGATGACCGATGCCTATGGAGCGAGCACCCTTCGGGTGCCTCACGACTCGTCCGACTCGGGCATAGCGCCCCGGAGGATCTACCGCCCAGGGGGGGGTGACGCATTTGAGCTTTACAGAGGAGATCTGAGGTGCGAGACTCCTCTCCTAATGCACACGCCTGCCGATCCCGCAGGGGCGAAGTCCCGGAGGGATCACCGGTCTTTAGCCCGGATGTCGAGGGGCGAAGCCCCGAAGACTCCGGGTTACCGGCGATATGCCTTATATATACGACCCCGTCAGGGTGTCGCACTCCACGGGCAAGCTTGATAGTGCGACACCCTTGCGGGGTCGTGGAGCATTTTTTCCACCGAGACATCCCGGGGTCTTCGTCGGGGCATGCGCCCCTCCTTGACACCCGGGCTATTTATGCTAACCACCAAACTTTTTGGGTAGAAATTTTATGCGGTCTGATATTGTTGAGCTACTTTGAGGTGGTGATCGGGATCATATAAGGTGTCGTTCTTCACCATAGCCCATATTATAGTGATCAGTTTATTCTTAATGTTATTGATGATGACGAGCTTCGGCTTGCCCTTTTTGAGCAGCCTTTCCCTGTAGAGGGCGATCTCAGGATTCCAATTCATGGCTGTGACGGTGACCATATACAGAAGTCCCGAGTAGTAGGAGTCAGCCTGCCTGCTCCTATGGGAGCCGTGTTGTATGGACGTGCCGGACTCGCTTCTGAAGGGGGCTATGCCGAGAAAACAGGCTAGAGACCTCTTGGAGTCAAATGTCGTAAAGCCGCTCGTGAGGACAATCAAAGCGATAGCAGTTACCGGTCCCACACCGTTGATGCTGACGATGATATCATAGATCCCGGAGAGCTTCTTTTCAGACCTTATGAGGCTGTACATTTGTCGATCTACCTTGGCGAGCTGCTCTTTGATGTAAGCCAATTGTCTCTCCAGAATTTTTATATTCATCATGATGGTCTTGCTGCCGGGCTTGGCCTTGATACGGACTTCGGCATCACGTTTCTTGCACATCAGCCCCGCTTGCTCCTTCACGAGACGTCGTCTGATGTCGTTGCACTCCCTGAGCTCTGAGAGGACCGGACTTTCGGGGACAAAGAGTCTGACCCTTTTCTGATAGAAAGTCCTTGCATACTCGGCGATCATGGTTGCGTCCGCTGAGTCAGACTTCTCACGGACGATCCTGCCGGAGCCGTTCTTGATACAGACGGCGTTCTCCAGCCAGCAGTCGATGCCGGCGTCAAAAAGCCTCCGTGGCAGGAGGAGACTATAGCTCCCGGTATGCTCCCCGCAGACCAGCACATCGGAGAGTGAGCACGTCTCAGGGAGGAGCTTTACGATCCACGATACGAGTGCCTTAGCACCCTTATCATCATTGGAGAAGGACTTGGGCAGACAAACCGGATCCGGATCCTCATCAAGAAGAGCAGAAGCGACAAAATTCGCTTTGGCAAAGTCAATGCCGATAAATAGAGTTTTCTTCATAACTTTGAATGCATTTGGTTTGAGCGGTACTAAGCGACAAAAGCTGTTTTAGGCAAAAGCTGTAATTAGGTTCTTCCTATCTATTTATCTGGCTTTTAACAGCTTGACCGAGAGGAGGTCCGTAGCCCGGTATGGATTTTTCAATCCCTGCTAAAAACATGGTTTACCATCCTCTCAGTCGGTTAGTGCCGCTCTTCATACAACAAAGATACGATACTAACCCTGCTGTCAGGAGCACCAGCTCCCAAAAGATTTATCTCCTTTGTTTGAGTGGCGTTGAGGGGCTTTTGAGCGGGGCTCAAAAGCCCCTCAACGATCCTGTGACAAACTTACAGCTAAACAGCGTGCACCCCTGCCGGGGTGCCTCGTTCCCCACCCTTCATAATGAGTTGATGGGCTTCTGTGCTGCTCAGATGCGTCACCCCTGATCTACCGCCCGGGAGAGGAGGGAGAATAGGGGAGACCTTTGCATAATACCCCATCTGCGGCGTCACTTTCGAGATTCGGGCTTGGTCATGTGCGTAAGCACACTCCCTTCGCCCTCACTCTCAGTTCCTTGCATCTGGGGCATTCTGCAAAGTCCCTGCCGAAAAAGCGGTGCTTTTTCGGCGAAAGACCATTTTGCAAAGGTCTTTAGGGGGGAAATGGCTACTTTTGTGGGAAGAGATTGTGACCACTTATGAAGTACGACATCACCTATACACTCGACCAACTCCCCGAGGTGGCAAAGGAGCTGCTGGAGAACTTTGGCGACCACCGCGTCTGGGCTTTTGATGCGCCTATGGGAGCGGGCAAGACGACGCTCATCGATGAGATCTGCAAGCTCCTCCGAATCCAGGAGGTGACCAGCAGCCCCACCTTTGCGATCGTCAATGAGTACCACACCGCTGACGACAGCGTCATCTACCACATCGACTGCTACCGGCTCGATGACCTAGCGGGCGCCTACCGCATCGGCCTCGAGGAGTACATCGACAGTGGCGAGTACTGCTTCATCGAGTGGCCCGAGGTGGTCACTCCGCTCCTCGACGAGGAGGCGCTCACGCTCCACATTGAGATCATCAACGACGGGCAGGCGCGCCGCCTCACCATCGACTAAGTGCCCCGATGACGGCCAGGCTGCTGATAGAGCTCTCGGTGGTGGGGATGTTTGTCCTCCCCGGGCTGCTGGCTCTCTGGGTCGGCATCGCCAATAGAGAGTGGTTTTTCTCCAACCCCCAGGCGCAGATATGGCTCCGTGCCCTGGGGCGAAAGGGTAGCCGCATCGCCACCATCATCATCGGTCTGCTCCTCCTCGCCTGCAGCCTCCTCTTCTACATCGATCCCCTCCACGTAATGAAGTCCTAAGCCCTGCCTATGAGACACCCCTACTCCCCCTCGGAAAACGAGATGACCGACTACAACGCACCCCGGGGCAGACAGCTCATCGAGGATACCCTGAGCGGTCACTACGCCCGGGCCTTTGAGATGCTTGACGGCACGCCCACGGGCGACAGCCCCCGGCTCAGAGAGCTGACAGAGACCTATCGGCTCCTCTGCGACTACTATGCCAAGGGGGCCGAGGATCCCTCCCGCGACGAGATACTCCGCAAGATCGGGCGAGAGCTACGTATGCTGATCCGCGAGGCTCGGGATGTAGAGCGATGTCTGCCCCCGAGCTGCATAGATGCCAGGCGACGTCTCGGGGAGGGGTACGACCTTGCGACGGACCTGGCGCACCCCCTGACGAGGCAGGAGCCGGGCTACTACGACCGGCTGGACCGACTCTTTGACTACCTCTGGGCGACCAACCGGCTGACGGAGTCGGACTGTGAGGCGATACGGCGCTCTACCGACAGGGTGGAGCGGCACATGCTGCTCTCGGGACTCGCCGTGGGGCTGTGCGAGGAGTATGACCCCGCCAAGCTGACCCTCCTCATCGAGGTGCTGGAGGATCGCGAGCCGGCGGAGGTGGCGATCGCCCTGCCTGCCCTACTGATGGGCGGGCGACGGCATCAGAGGGAGATCCTCCACTTCTACCCCGACCTGGCGGAGCGGGGGCTCGCCGCCCTGAGACGCCTTCGGGAAGAGCTCCATATGGCGGTGGAGGTGCTCCTCGACACCTACGCCACGGAGCGCAACGACCGGATCTTCACCGAGGAGGTGCTGCCCAAGCTGCAGGGACTCGGGGAGCACCTGCGCGGTATGCCGGGGGCGACGATGGAGGATCAGGTGCAAAACTTCTACCACAGCCTCGATGAGCAGCGGGACGATGAGATAGAGGGACTCCTCGCCGATGCGATGGGACGGCTGGGGGATATGCAGAAGGACCGCTTCGACATGGAGTACTCGTCGGTGAAAAACCTTAAGGGCTTCCCCTTCTTCGGCAGCCCTGCCCACTGGTTTTACCCCTACATCCCCACCCATCCCGACCTGATCGAGGGCAATGTGAGGATGCTGACCAACTGGGGCAAAGCACTCTTCGGTGGCCGGCGCCTGATCTCCTCCGACCGCTACTCCTTCTCCCTCATCCCCGGGCTCGACCGAATGATCCCGCAGATGGACCTGCCGGAAGGGGTCTCCCTCGGGGAGAGCGAACCGATGACGCTACGGGAGCAGATGAGGGACTTCCTCTTCGGGGCCTACCGCTTCTACACGCTCTACAGCGATGCGGGCGACTTCATCAATCCCTTTGAGGGACATCCTTTCGTCCTCGACGGGCCCTTCACCCGCGCGGCAGACCTCTATACCGAAGAGCAGCTCTGCGACCTCGCCCTGCGGGTGGCGCACGACGGTCACTACGGCTGGGCGGGGCGGCTCTACGAGCGGTCACAGCGAGACTATGGAAGTCACTCTGGGGAGGTGTGGCGCGGCATAGCGGTGGTCTATATGATGGACGAGAGGGACGAGGAGGCTCTCCACGCACTGGAGGAGGCGATCCACGAGGAGGGGATGCGCAGCAGTACGGCAGAGAAGGTCGCCTCACTCTTGGTGAAGCTGGGTCGGAAGAGCGACGCGATCGACTTCATCCGCAAGGCGGAGGATCAGGTGGAGGGTCCGGGAAGGGTCCGGCTGGTGGCGGAGCGTGTCCGGCTGCTGAGAGAGCGGGGAGAGCCGGAGGAGACACTCCAGGCGGCCTACAAGGCGGACTTCCTCGCCGACGGGGAGGATAGGGAGATCTCTGAGACCCTCTGTACCCTCCTCCTCGAGGTGGACCGGGCGGAGGAGGCGGTCAAGCGCGCCCACTCCTCCTCGCTCCCGCTCTACGAGGGGGTCGCACTCCTCGCGACAGGAGAGCGGACCGAGGGCATCGCCCTTCTCCGTCAGGCACTCCATACGAAGCCCGGCAACGCCCCCCGCCTCGAGGCACTCCTGACGCTCCTGGCCAAGTACGACATCCCCGACCGGGAGCGTGC
Organism: Porphyromonas sp. C0041D3; assembly: GCF_056590575.1. Taxonomy (NCBI): domain Bacteria; kingdom Pseudomonadati; phylum Bacteroidota; class Bacteroidia; order Bacteroidales; family Porphyromonadaceae; genus Porphyromonas; species Porphyromonas sp. C0041D3. The sequence goes on along the minus strand of NZ_JBWPWJ010000009.1, from coordinate 45,752 downwards.
ACTGATCTACGACACCATCACTCTACCATCTTATGAGGCAAAGTAAGCCCACTCTCCTTCTCCTCGCCACCCTGCTACTGATCCTCGTCGGCTGCAGCCGCAAGGATCAGGCCGGCAGTCCCCTCGCCGTCGACCTCCGTCCCGGTACGCAGCCGGCACTGCTCTACACCTACGGCACGACCGCCATCAGGATCGACACGATCGATGGAAGGTATAAGGCGCGCTTCGACCGCGACACCCTTGACTTCCTCGTGCTCACCGACACCACCGGACTGATAGAGACGGTCCTGATCCCCGACACCACCAAGCTGAAGTACCGCCCCGGCAAGATCGAGGGAGCGCGCTACGCCGATGAGCTGATTGAGTGGAAGCGACTGATCGCCGAGGCGGGCGACAGCATCACGCCCGACCTGAGGGACTTCTACGGGCGGATGACCGGCCGTCGGCTCAGCCTCTTCTACGCCCTCGACGGGCTGCAGCGCTTCCCCGATCAGGAGCCATCACTCCTCAGGGGACTGCTCTCCGCGGCGCAGTACAGCCACACCGACCTCCTGACTGCCCTCGGGCTGAGTCGCGAGACCTCTTTCAGCCGCTTCCCCGACCGCTTTGGCAGAGAGGAGAGAGAGACAAAGGCCTTCATCAAGCCGGATCACTTCATGGCGGTGATGGCCCTCTGCGAGAGCGATATGGACAGCACGCTGCTCCGCCCCTTTTACCACACCGCCGACAGCCTCGGCGTCAAGAGTCTCCTACTGCTGATCGGGCAAGAGGAGGCGGCACCCTTCCTCCCCTCGTCCGACCGGCGGACCCGCTTCGTCAGCGACAGCATCGGCGAGGCATCGACGATCGCCACCACACTCGGGGCGGAGAGGCTCCCCGCCTACTTCGTCATAGACACGCTGATGAGCGTCATCGATCGTCCCTCGGACCTCACCGAGCTGACCCGATACATCCTCGCTCACGACACCATCCCACTGAAGAAGAGTAAGAGAAAATGATCGAGCTATCGGACGACCTCAGCTACCCCGGCGAGGGGGCTGAGGAGAGAGACCCCTCTCACGCCTTGGCCAAGATCTACGGACAGGCGGTCAATGGCCTCTCTGCCACCACGATCACCATCGAGGCACAGTGTCAGGACGGGGTGCGCTACACGCTCGTCGGACTGCCCGATACGGCGGTCAAGGAGAGCCGAGAGCGGGTAGAGGCGGCGCTACTGGAGTCCGGCATCAGCTGGAAGCGGAGACGCTACATCATCAATATGTCCCCCGCCGACATCCGGAAGGAGGGTGCCGCCTACGACCTCCCCCTCGCCGTCGTCCTCGCCGGGCTGATGTGCCCCCTCGACCTAACCCCTCTGGAGCGCGTGGTGGTGATGGGGGAGCTCTCCCTCGACGGCCGGATACAGCCGATCCACGGCATCCTCCCGATGGCGATCAATGCGGTGCGGGATGGCTTCCGCGCCATCATCGTCCCGCGTGCCAATGCGCGGGAGGCGGCAGTCGTCGACGGGCTGACCGTCTACGCCGCCGACACGCTCACGCAGGTGCTCGCCTTCGTCTCCGGCACCGGGACGCTCGAGGTGGTGAGCGACCAGACCACGGAGGCGGACTTCGTCACCTCGATAGACAGTATGCTCGACTTTGCGGACGTGAAGGGGCAGGAGGAGGTGCGGCGCGCCATGGAGGTGGCTGCGGCAGGCAATCACAATATCCTCATGGTGGGTGCGCCCGGTAGCGGCAAGTCGATGATGGCGAAGCGGCTCCCGGCGATCCTCCCGCCGCTCACCAAGGAGGAGGCGATCGAGACGACGATGATCCACTCCGTCGCCGGCGTGCTGCCTCCCGACAGCGGACTGATGACGCGGCGCCCCTTCCGCTCCCCCCACCACACCACCTCCGGGGTCGCCTTGGTCGGAGGCGGCACCTACCCCAAGCCGGGCGAGATCTCGCTGGCGCACAATGGGGTGCTCTTCCTGGACGAGTTGCCGGAATTTTCCCGCCACGTGCTGGAGGTGCTGCGGCAGCCGCTCGAGGACAGGATCGTCACCGTCTCACGAGCCCGAGGCACGATCACCTTCCCCGCCTCCTTCATGCTCGTGGCATCGATGAATCCCTGCCCCTGCGGCAACTACAATAATCCTGCAAAGGACTGCACCTGCCTCCCCGGGCAGATCTCCGCCTACCTCGGGCGCCTCTCCGGGCCTCTCCTCGACCGCATCGACATACAGGTGGAGATCGTGCCGGTCCCCTTTGAGGCACTCTCGTCGAGAGAGCCGGGCGAGTCGAGCGCCGTGATCCGTGAGCGGGTACTGCAGGCGCGCGCCATACAGGCGGCACGCTACAGGGAGATCCCCGGCATCTACACCAATGCCCAGATGACTCCCGCCCTGATGAAGGAGTACATCCACATCGACTCCGCCGGGCGCGAGCTCCTCCGCCGCGCCATGGACCACTACGGGCTCTCGGCGCGGGCCTACGACCGGATCCTCAAGGTGTCGCGAACCATTGCCGACCTGGAGGGATCCCCCGAGGTGCTGACCCACCACATCGGCGAGGCGGTCAACTACCGCAAGCTCGACCGCAGCAGCTGGGGTGAGGTAAAGTCGTAATTGCTCCTCGGTGTGATGAAGAGAGTCTACCACCTCGGTCTCCTTGGGCGTGACATCGGCTACAGCCGGTCCCCAGAGCTCTTCGCCGAGATCTTCCAGAGAGAGGGGCTCGAAGGCTCCACCTACAGGCTCATCGACCGCCCGGAGGTGGGTCCCTTTTTCACAGAAATTCGCCGTACCGCCCAGTGGGACGGATTCAACGTCACCACACCCTACAAGACCGCCGTCATCCCCTACCTCGACCGGCTCGATCCGTCGGCATCGGCTGTGGGAGCGGTCAATTGTGTCACCTGCCGAGATGGGATCCTCACCGGCTACAATACCGATGTGGAGGGCTTTACCGTCTCGCTCAGGGAAGAGATCGGGGAAGGGACCCTCCCCGGCTGTGCGCTGGTCCTCGGCAGCGGTGGCGCCTCAAGGGCCGTGCGGGTGTCTCTTGAGCAGCTGGGCATCCCCTCCGAGACGGTATCGAGGAGCCGGGGGCTCACCTACGAGGAGCTGACCCCGGAGCAGCTCGCCCGCACGCCACTGATTGTCCATGCCACGCCACTCGGCAGCGCCAAGTACCCCGGCGCCAAGCCACCCCTGCCCTACGACGCACTCCACGCCGGGCAGCTACTCATCGACCTCACCTACGAGCCGGAGGTGCCCCCCTTCCTCGCGGAGGGGCTGGCGCACGGCTGCCGCACCGCCAATGGCCTCACCATGCTCCGTGCTCAGGCGGAGGCAGCCTGGCACCACTTCAAGTCCTAATCATTCCCCTGCTCAAGCATAGAGGCGGATCCTCAGCTACCCAGCAGAGGGCCCGATTCTACACAGCTTTTATTCCTTCACCCCCTGCATATCGTGTACAGGGGCGACGCACTTGAGCATTAGGTTAATCATGTACCGAGGTGGGCTCATTCGTGAGGCACCCGAAGGGTGCTCGCTCCATAGGCATCGGTCATCCGCGAAGCGGTGACCGATGTGCCGACACCTCCTTGATCCCCTCGACCCCTTGCGGGTCGCCGAGCAGAAATTCCCTTTCCCGACGCCTCCTCTCCGGTCATCGCATTCCCCGGCAAACTTGATAGTGCGACACCCTTGCGGGGTCGCTGGGGTCGTTTGCGATGCCCGCTCCCCACTCTTCGCAATGAGTAGATTGACTTCTGTGCTACTCAAATGCGTCACCCCCTGCAGATCGTGTGGAGTAGGGCGCATCATTGTAAGGCGAAATCGGTACCTTTGCTCAAAGTAGAATATGATGGAGAGGAATAGGCAAAAGAAGCCCAAGTTTAAGCTCAATCGTCAGACCTTCCTGGATCGCTTAGGCGACTTCTGGGAGGGGAAGTACTTGGTTCGCTCGATGAATACGCGGACCATGAGATGGGTGGTGGCAGTGGCACTCTTCTGCCTCGTCAGTATCTTCAATTCGTACCACAGCTTGCGACAGAAGAGCAAGGTGGACCGACTGGACCGCGAGATCACCGAGCTGAGGATGGAGTACGTATCCACCTCGTCGACGCTGATGGGCGCCCGTCGCCTGTCCGCCATAGAGAGTCGCGTCAGCGAGGAAGGACTGGAGATCTCCATCCCCAAGAATCCTCCCATTATCATCGACCGATAGCCGGTGGGAGAGGCGATATAGATGATGGAAGAGACGGAGCAGAAGCTATCCAAGCAAGAGCAGCAGAAGAGACACAGACTGCGGCAGTCCTACCGGACCTACAGGATCATCGGCGGGATGCTACTGGTGGCGGCGGTGCTCATCTTTGGCAGGACCTTCCTCACCGCCACGACAGATGCCCCCGCATGGCGTAAGCTCAATGCCAATATGCGCCGTGCCAATCAGCCCTCTCAGCCACTCCGGGGAAATATCTACTCCGATGAGAACCACCCGCTGGCGATCAGCGTCCCCTACTACGACACCCGCATAGACTTCCGTGCCGGTGGCTTCGTCGACAGCCTCTTCACCGCCAATGTCGACAGCCTCGCCTATCAACTATCCAGCCTCCTCAAGGACCGCTCCGCCGCCAGCTATCGCCAGCACCTGATGCAGGGATACAATAAGCGGAGCCGCTCATGGCGCGTCGCCACGCGCGAGGTGACCCACAGCGAGCTGCAGGAGATGCTCCGGATGCCCTACCTCCGCACCCGCAATCGCAATGTATCCGGCTTCACCACCTCCCGGTACATCCGCCGCATACGCCCCTACGGTTCGCTCGCCCAGCGCACCATCGGCAGCCTCCGGCGCGACCCCGACAGCCTCGGCATCACGCACGGCAATAGCGGTCTGGAGCTCGCTTTTGACTCCGTCCTCTGCGGAAAGCAGGGGCTGGACGCCTTCATCTTTGTCCCCCCACGCTGGATCCGCGACCCGATCAAGCTCCCCACCGATGGCATGAGCGTCTACACGACGATCAACGTTACCATACAGGACATCACCGAGCGGGCACTACGTAGCGCCCTCGAGGAGTATGGCGGCACCTGGGCCTGCGCCATCGTCATGGAGGTGGCGACGGGGCAGATCAAGGCGCTCTCCAATCTCGATATGGCGGGTGAGGGACACTACATCGAGCGGACCAATCACGCGCTGGCAGACCTGCTGGAGCCGGGCTCGACCTTCAAGGCTATCTCCATCCTCGCCGCCCTCGACGAGGGCTACGTCACGCCGAGCGACACCGTCGATACCGGCAGCGGGCGCTACACCTACCGAAAGGGGCTGACGATCGTGGACTGGAAGGGGGGAGGCTTCGGTCGCGTCACGGTGCGGGAGGCGATGTATCAGTCCTCCAATATCGGCGTTGCTAAGACGGTGCTGAGGGGGTTTGAAAAGCGGCCGGAGGACTTCTACAATAAGCTCATGGGGATGAATATCTTCTCCCCCATACGACTTGAGATCCCCGGCACCGCCGTCGCCCGGGTGGCAGACATCAAGGACTGGGGGCCGGGTACTCTGCCGTGGGTCTCCTTTGGCTACAGCGTCCAGATGCCTCCGATCTATACGCTCCGCTTCTTCAATGCCGTTGCCAATGGGGGCAAGATGATGGAGCCCTACCTCGTCTCCCGCGTCACCGGTGAGGGCGGCACCTACTACGAGCGTGAGCCACAGGTGATCAATAAGCAGATCGCCGGACGGGCGGCCATCGACTCCCTACAGAGCATACTCCGAGGCGTGGTGATCCAGGGTACGGGGAAGCGGATCAATACGCCCAATGTGACCGTCTCCGGCAAGTCCGGCACCGCCCAGTGCATCGATGCGGCGGGACGGTATATGAATAATCGGCACCGCTACTCCTTTGCCGCCTACTTCCCGGCCGAGAAGCCTAAGTACTCCTGTATGGTGGTGATCAACGCACCCTATAAGGGCAATCTCTCCGCTGCGCCCGGTGCGGTGATCCGCAGCATAGCCGAGCAGGTGAGCGCCACCCAGCACAAGATCCGCCTCCGCGATGTGCAGAGCGACTCCACAGCCGTCTTTACCCACGTCATGGGCGGAGGACTCCGCAGCGGTGTGGAGAAGGCGGCTCACATGACGGGGATCAAGCGGCCCAAGGGGAGCGCTGACTGGGTCGGCTACCTCCCTGAGGATAGTCTCCGGCGCCTCAGCGACCTGAGCATACGGATGAATACGATGCCCAACGTCGTCGGTATGGCCACCTCCGATGCCCTCTACCTCTGCGAGACGCTCGGGCTGAGTGTCACCTGCAGCGGTCGGGGAGGGTACATCCTCCACCAGACGCTCACCCCCGGCACCGCTCTGAGGGGTAGGGGAGCGATCCGCCTCACCCTCGGAGAGCCAAAGTCATAAAATCATCACTTTATCTCACAATAGGTAATGAAACTCAGTAAAATCATGCGGGGCGTCCCCCACGAGCTGATCGCCGGGGAGGACAGCATCGAGATCGGGCAGATCTGCGCCGACTCGCGCTCCGTGGGCAAGGGGGACCTCTTCGTCGCCCTGCGCGGTCTGGTGACCGATGGACACCGATTCATCGATCAGGCACTCGACCGCGGTGCCGCAGCGGTCATCTGTGAGACCGTCCCCGACGAGTATCGCCCCGGGATCGCCTACATACGCGTCGAGCACACCGACGTGATCCTGGGAGATGTGGCGGCCAATCTCTACGACCACCCGTCCGACAAGCTCCGCCTCGTCGGTGTCACCGGGACCAATGGCAAGACCACCATCGCCACACTCCTCTATGAGCTCTTCCGCAAGCTGGGCTACCGCGTGGGGTTGATCTCCACCGTCTGCGTCCGCATCGACGATGAGACGACACCGAGCCACCTCACCACACCCGATGCGCTGACACTCCAGAGGTACCTCCACGAGATGGTGGAGGCAGGCTGCAGCTACGCCTTTATGGAGGTCTCCTCGATAGCGATCCACCAGCACCGCATCGGTGGGACCACCTTTGCCGGCGGGATCTTCACCAACCTTACCCGGGACCACCTCGACTACCACAAGACCTTCGCCAATTACCTCCGGGCAAAGCAGATCTTCTTTGACGAACTGCCGGAGGAGGCCTTTGCCCTCACCAACCTCGATGAGACGAATGGGATGGTGATGGTGCAGAACACCTGCGCCCAAGTCCACACCTACGCACTCAAGCGAAGTGCGGACTATAAGGGACGGCTCCTCGAGGAGCATCTCGACGGAACGGACCTGATCATCGACGGGGAGGAGATCTCGGTGCGACTGGTCGGAGCCTTCAATGCCTACAACCTCCTCGCCGTCTACGGTACAGCGCGACTGCTCGGGGCACCTAAGGAGGAGACCCTCCGCCAGATCAGCACCCTGACAGCGGTGACGGGACGCTTCCAGACCCTCGCCTCCAAGCGGGGATACTACGCGGTGGTCGACTTTGCCCACACGCCCGATGCGCTGGACAATGTCCTCACCACGCTCACCGACCTGCAGCGGGTCCACCACGGACGCGTCATCACCGTCGTCGGGGCTGGAGGACACCGCGACAAGGGCAAGCGACCCATCATGGCCGCCACCGCAGCGAAGTACTCCGACCTGCTGATCCTCACGTCGGATAACCCCCGCGACGAGGATCCGCGGCAGATCCTTGAGGACCTCTGCGAGGGACTCTCGCAGGAGCAGCTCGCCTCCACGCTCCGCCTTGTGGACCGGCGTGAGGCGATCCGCACCGCCTGCACCATGGCACAGCCGGGAGACATCATCCTCATCGCCGGCAAAGGACACGAGACCTACCAAGAGATCAATGGGGTACGGCACCACTTCAGCGACGTGGAGGAGGTGCACCGAGTCTTTGAGGACGAGGAGCGCAGGAGCGAGTAGCCTATGCTGTACTACCTCTTTGACTACTTCGCCTCGCAAAACCTCCGCTGGTCGGCTGTATTCAATTACGTCAGCACCCGCGCCACCTTTGCCGTCATCGTCAGCCTGATCGTCTCCATCGTCATCGGTCGGCAGATCATCACCCTCCTGAGGGAGAAGCAGATCAGCGATGCCGTGCGACCCTACACCATCGAGGGTATGCTCTCCAAGAAGGGCACCCCCACGATGGGCGGGCTGATCATCCTGGCCGCCATCCTGATCCCGACGCTGCTCTTCTGCCGACTCGACAATATCTACATCATCCTGATGATCATCGCCACGCTCTGGCTCGGCGGACTCGGCTTTGCAGACGACTACATCAAGGTATTTAAGAAAAACAAGGAGGGTCTCGCCGGGCGCTACAAGCTCGTCGCTCAGATGGGTCTCGGCGTGCTGGTGGCGCTCGTCTTCCTCACCTCCCCGGCGGTGGTGATCAAGGAGAATGCCCGCCAGGTGCTGGAGGAGGGTAGGGTGGTGACCGAGTTTGCCACCGTAGAGACGCAATCCCTCCAGACCACCATCCCCTTCGTCAAGGGGCACAACCTCGACTACTCCGCCATCGCGCCGTGGCTCGGGATAGGGCAGAATAGTGAGCTCTTCACCATCATCTTCGTCAGCCTGCTCTTCGTCTTCATCGTCATGGCGGTCTCCAATGGCGCCAACCTCACAGACGGGCTTGACGGCCTCTGCACCGGCTCCTCAGCGATCATCGGTGTGGTGCTGGGGATCCTCGCCTACATCTCCTCCCATATCGAGATGGCAGCGTACTTCAACGTCATGTTTATCCCCGGGGCGGAGGAGCTGGTCGTCTTTGCCGCAGCCTTCATAGGCGCGACGGCGGGCTTCCTATGGTTCAATTCGTTCCCTGCACAGATTTTCATGGGCGACACCGGGAGCCTGACGCTGGGTGGCATCATCGCCATCTTTGCCATCGTGATCCGCAAGGAGCTGCTCCTGCCGATCCTCTGCGGCGTCTTCCTCGTGGAGACGCTCTCGGTGATCATCCAGACCACCTACTTCCGATACACCAAGCGACACACCGGCGTGGGGAAGAGGGTCTTCAAGATGACCCCCCTCCACCACCACTATCAGAAGCCCGGTGACGGCAGTATAGACGCCCTCCTGCAGCGGCCCTACCGACCGATCCCGGAGGCGAAGATCACCACCCGCTTCTGGCTCATAGGCATCGTACTGGCGGTGCTGACGATAGCGACACTTAAGTTTAGATAATATAGTATGGAATACACCATTGTCCTGGGAGGGGGCGAAAGTGGCATGTGGGCCGCCCTCCTGGCGAAGCGACTGGGGCACAGGGTCCTCCTCTCTGACAGCAATACCCTCCGCGATGCCACCCGCGACCTGCTGCTCCAGCATGGGATACGGATCGAGGAGCGGGGACACTCCCTCCCCGAGCTCGAGCGTGCCACGAGGGTGATCAAGAGCCCCGGCATCCCCGACAGCGCCGCTGTGGTGCAGCGCTGCATCGAGGCCGGCGTGCCGATCGTCTCAGAGATCGAATTTGCCGCACAGCACGTTGCCCAGGGTAGCATCCTCGTAGGCATCACGGGGTCCAATGGCAAGACCACCACCACCACCCTCACCGCTCACCTCCTGCAGGCGTGTGGCATAGATGCGGTGGCGTGTGGCAATATCGGTCTCTCCCTCGCCCAGTGCCTCGTCCGCGACCCGCACAAGGTCTACGTCATGGAGCTCTCCAGCTTCCAGCTCGACCACATGTACGACACCCACCTGCACGCCGCAGTGCTGATGAATATCACGCCCGACCACCTCGATCGGTACGACCACAAGCTGGAGCTCTACGCCGATGCCAAGGGTAGGGTATTCCAAAACCAGACCGAGGAGGACTACGCCATCACCTTCGCCGATGATCCCGAGACAGCCACCATGCTCGCCCGCAGGGATCCAAGCCCGGCGCACGACCTCTCCTTCTCCCTCACTCGCACCGACACCGCCGCCTACCTCGAGGGCGACACGATCCACATCCGTCTCTCGGGTGGCAAGGAGTGCCTCATCGACTACTCCCGCCTGCAGCTCAAGGGCCCCCACAACGCCTGCAACGTCATGGCCGCCTGCCTCGTGCTCCACGCCCTGGGGCTGGATCCCGACCTCGAGGACGGCACTGTCACCGGGGCGCTGGAGGACTTCACCGGCATAGAGCACCGCATGGAGCTGACGCGCGTCCTCCACGGAGTGAAGTACATCAATGACTCCAAGGCTACCAATATCGATGCCACCCGCCACGCCCTCGAGGCGATGCCTGACGGGCGGACGATCCTCTTCCTCGGCGGTACCGACAAGGGCAACGACTACGAGGAGATCAAGCCACTCGTGGAGGCGAAGTGCAAGGCGCTGATCTACCTCACCACCGACAGCGCCAAGCTGCACACCACCTTTGACCCCCTGCCTATCCCCTCCTTCGATGCGACGGGGATGGAGGAGGCCTTTGTCCTCGTGCAGAGTCTCCACCCGCTGGAGGGCGATGTGGTGCTTCTCTCTCCCGCCTGCGCCTCCTTTGACCTCTTCAAGAACTACGAGCACCGCGGAGAGTGCTTCAAGGAGCAGGTCGCCAAGCTCTGACACCTACCTATAACACACATAGAGCCTATCCGTAGCCGTACGGGTAGGCTCTATGTGTGTACTATACTAATATGGTCAGAACGGACGTACTCCTCTGTACGTGACCAAGCCCTAACTCCGAAGGCAAGGGAGCAGATCGCCACCGTGCAGCAGTCTCGTTGTTTTTTTGCTACTACGGTACAATAAGCGAGATGGAGCAAGACTTCCTTCTAATAGTTACTCGCTTATTGATTAGAGATTCTTCATCCAAGGAGCCAATAAATTACTCTTACCGACACGATGTATGAGGGGCTTTTGAGCGGGTAAAGTGATACAATTCATTCCCATCTTTGTCCAGCAAATACATCGTAAGCCGACCACTCTTAATGGAGATGAATGCAAACCCCGTCACCGGACTACAAAACTGAGTCCCCTCTATCGGCTTCACGTTACGCGAGAGAGCACCCGAGGTCACCACCACATAGTCCACACTGCTATTATCCCGCTTTATGTGCTGATGGTTGTGTATATGACCACTAAGATAGAGGTCGGCATGATACTTATCCAAAAGTGGAGCGACATATTTCTGCATATCCAGTCGCTCGGAGTCCGCTTTACGGGTATCGGCGTAGATTGGGTGATGGCCGGCAACAATCTTATAGTCTGCATTACTACCGGCTAATCCACTCTCAAGCCATGCCAATTGCTCCTCTCTGCTTTGCCCCTTCACACTTTTATACTCAGCATCATTGCGGTATTTATCGATTAGAGGGCAAGTGTCAAGCAAAAAGAGGTCGACAGTCTCTCCCTCATCAGTCCTGAAGCTCAGAGAATAATAGCGTCTATGCAGCTCCCACCGGCGACTAATCTTAGAGTAGTCGATCATGGCTTGCACATTGCCCTTCTGTTCGTGGTTTCCAATAATTGGGTACCATGGGATTTGTAGCTCGGGATGGTCATAGATCAATTCAAAATTGGTCATCCAAAGCGGGTCAGACACGCTCTCCAAACCTATATAGTGGAAGTTATCCCCCAGAGTAAGTACAAACTCGGCATCTCCTTTACCGGCAAGCTCACCCATACTGTGAGCTATTGCTTTTTGATCGTAATACCCATTGCGACCCTGGTCGGTGATAACAAGGAAGTTAAAGCCATCATCGCTAGCCTCAGCCACCTCAGAGAGTGTCCTTTGGGCCGATACGGCTAATGGTAGCAATAATAACCAGAGGGCAATAAGTACTCTATTCATCTTATTTATCATACTATTAATCATCTGAGCTAATTACAAATTCCAGCGAATGCCGGCGTTGAATGTAGGCTTATAAAGCTCCAACTGCATTAACCGATCCTTTTCGCCTTGATAGTAATAGAGAGGGGTATTGAGTAAATTATTGGCATCAAAGAATACTTGCAAATTAGGCTTGATCTTATAATTGGCATTGAAGTCTAAAAAGGCTTGGCTTCCGTAGTAACGATCTTCAAAATCATTTTTGCCCAATTGGTCCACGTAAGAGCTTGTAAAGTTGTATGAGATCCGCGCAGTAAAGTGCTTGTCTTCATACGCCAAAGAAGCATTGACAGTATGGGGTGCAGATCCCGGCAACATCATACCCTTACGCTCTTCACCATCCTCATTGGTGATACCCGAAGCCTTGGAGTGAGTGTAGGTATAATTTAGGTACAGAGACAAGTGCCGCAAAAAAGACGAGGGCAAGAAGTCAAGCTGACGATTGTAGGATACCTCCAGCCCATATATATCTACCGATTCACCATTGTGGTGTGTCTTGAAATCCCACTCCTCACCCTCTGGGATTGGGTTGTGGCGGTCGGGGTAAAGCTGAGCAAAGTCATCGTGAGTAAAGCTACTGGTAGCATAGGTGTAGATGAAGTCATTAAGACGCTTGTAGAAAAGACCTGCGGAGAGTGAAGCAACATTACCAGGGTAATACGAAGCGATTAGGTCCACGTTGTGGGCATAGGTACTCTTGAGGTCTGAGTTGCCAAGCGAAATATTGTGATCGGCATTAGAGATATTCATATAGGGTACCAGCCAATAGTAATTGGGACGTGCTATGGAGGTTGAGTAGGCAGCTCGGAGTACTGTCCTCTTATTGGGCTCGTATTTGAAGGTCAAGTTGGGGAAAAAGTTGGTATAGCTATTGTTGTCCTTAACATTTTCGCCCTTCTGATCCTCAACTAAGGTATGTCCAATGTAGTCAATCGCTGTGTGCTCAATTCGTAACCCTGTGATGATCACAAATCGGTTAGTGACATTCTGATCCCACCTCAGGTATCCGGCGTAAATATTTTCTTTGGCATTATAATTAGCTGTCCAGTATTCACTGAGGATTGCCTCGCTTTCATATTTACTGGGATCATTAAGCTCTAGACTCCCAAGAAATGTTTTGCTTGGAAATACGCCCGGTACATAGCCTTTACCATTGAGAAACTTCGGGTCGTTCCACTCTACCAGATCCATCTCCTTAAACGAGGGGAAGCTGGTTTTAGGCTCATATTCATAGTAGATATTGTCACGATCCTTCTCCTTTAATCGGATCTTGGCTCCCGCACGGATACGCCCCTTCTGCTCCGGAATAACAGAAAAGGGAAAGCGGAAATTGAGCTTGCCACCCCACTCATTTTCATAGGTCATTTGCTCAGACTCGGAGAGCGTTTCTAGGCCAAACTTATCTAAAGACTCATTCTGTGCTGTCACCATAGGATAGCGAGTATCCGAAAGGTCTTGCCCAAAGAGTACTTTCTTCTGTCGCATATTGATATACCGCTCGTGGGGTCGATGCTCGGAAGCTCTAGAAAAAGAGATCCCCCAATTCATCTCAATTTTGCTCCTCAATAAGTGTTCACCGCCCAATGCGATGTCGTAAACACGCTGATCCTCTAACCGACGGTTGCGATTGCGGTCATTGTCTATCCCTCCTTTGGTTTGGCGATCAATCCGACCTGAATAGGTACCATCCTCCTCCAAGCTCATCTTGGACATACGGTATCGGAAGCGATTCTCTCGATCATCACGCCAGTTGTAAAGCGTCTTAAGGTAGATGGAATGAGAGCTATTAAACTTATAATCCATATTAATGGATCCGCTACGGCGAATGCGCTGCACATCGTACTTGCGGATCTGAAAGTCCTTCAAAAAGACATTGCTGTCTTTGGACGTCCATTCCCCCTCAATATTGTCTGACCCATAATCTTTATTTTGGTAGGAGAGCGAAACAACCATACCCAGTTTTTCATCAAAAAAATGATTGCCATAGGTGAGCGAGCCATTAATGGTTGGTCTGTTCCTGATCATATTATAGCCACCACCCATGTTGATGGATAGGTTCTGACTCCTCGGTGCAGTTTTGGTCACTAGATTAACCGACCCTCCGATAGCATCGGCTTCCATATCGGGCAGCAGGGTTTTATTTACCTCTATCATTGAGATCATATCACTGGGTATCAGATCCATCTGCACGTTACGGTTATCTCCCTCAGCACTAGGTATACGCCCACCATTTAGGGTGACGGAGTTGAGGTGAGGTGCTAAGCCTCGCATCACTATGTTGCGGGCTTCTCCCTGATCATTCTGCATAGTGATACCGGGGATCCGCTTCAACGCATCACCCACATTGGAGTCGGGAAATCTACCGATATGGTCAGCAGAGACCATATTGGTGATATTACTATTACTCCTCTCTGTATTTATAGCACGCGCTTGACCTTTCGCCAATTCACCGACAACTACCACCTCTCCGGTAGTAAAGGTAGACTCTTTCAGCTTTACTTTGATGCTACTATTTTTGCCTTCAATTACGGTCACCGTCGAACTATATTCCTCAAAACCAATGTACTTAACGCTCAGAGTATATGTACCAGCGGGTACACCAAGGAACACAAACGAACCGTCGGCCGCAGAAACGGTGTATCTATTATCCCTATCCAATGTCAGGATCGCCCCTGGCAGATACGACCCGGTTTCATCAAGAATAACACCTGATAGGTTTCCTGTGCCTTTGGTCAGCTCTCTTTCCTCTCTACTGCTTATTAAGGATTCGACTGCAGAAACCTTTGGACTGTAAGATAGTAGTGAAAGACCTGTAGCCACGCACCACAGTAGTACCCTTCCTTTCCTAAGAATCATAAAATGTCTATAGTGTATAAAAATTGATAAATTTTCCAATTAACTCGCACGCAATAATAGGACATCTATATTACATTGATCCTTAATCAATATGACGTATCGGTTACACTAAGTAAGACCTTTGCAAAATGGTCTTTCGCCGAAAAAGCGGTGCTTTTTCGGCAGGGACTTTGTAGAATACCTCAGATGCAAGGAACTGAGAGTGAGGGCGAAGGGAGTGTGCTTACGCACATGACCAAGCCCGAATCTCGAAAGTGACGCCGCAGATGGGGTATTATGCAAAGGTCTCTAAGTAGCTGTCGTATCTTGCCTGCCAACATTACTATCCCAAAGCGGGCGTATGGTGGTTAGCAGACTAAAGCTCTCTATCGGGCGAAGGGTGGGGCACATACAGTTGTGTCTATCAGAAGAGGGGGCGACTCATAATAGGCTACCTCAAGGGGCCCGTATCGGGACTGTTACTTTTTATCCTAACAATGTGTGTTGGTAGAGTGTCAGTAGAGAGGGAAAAGGTGTTAGTCGGTGTGGAAAACTTTTCCTCGCACTTTGCTTGCTTTTGTGGTCGAAAAAAGGAACTCAGAAAGCCCTCCGGATAGCCAAACTTTTAGGGCAGAAGTTATGCACCACTTTTCCACAGCCCCACTCACAATTTCACCATTCAGCCAATGTCGCTTGGGTAGCGCGTTTCTCGAAGGGGCTGACTGTTTCACCAACACTTTCCACACTCTTCATCATCTTCCTTAACAGCATTTCATCAAGTCTATTTCTCTAAAGGTATAATAGGATGAAAGGAGCGGGGGGTGACGCATTTGAGCATCAAGGTAATCATATACCAAGTGGGGGGGCATCTGGGAAGCACCCGAAGGGTGCTCGCTTCATAGGCATCGGTCATCCGCGTAGCGGTGACCGATGTACCGAGCCCCGCCCCTACCCCTCGACCCCGATAGGGCGTCGCCGAGCTGACATCCCTTAGTCCGGCACCCAGCATGGGGTAGAGGTGTAAAATAAGGCTTCACCCTCTCCTAACTATCAATGGATAGTTCTAATTAGGTTATTATAGATACATTTGTTCTGTAATTGAACTCTACCTTAGAGGAAAGAGTTCCGGTAAAATTATTCGAGTAGGGGTAAATTAGAACTCGGATTGTACAATCATAATTATATTAGAATATGAAAAGATTACTATTCTTCTGCCTGTTGTTATTGTCTTTCAGTTGTTCCGCTTATACTCAGCAGAGCCAAAAGATGATATACAACAATGTCTTTGTTAGCAAGCTTGACTCTATCCAGATTGGAAATAGCCCGGCGCAGGTCAAGCTTTTATTGGGCAACCCATACAAGAGGACATTCGCACAGTATAAAGATGGAAAAATTGTGGAGCAATTGTCCTACAAGACAAGTACTGATCACCCATACTTAGAATGGTCTGAAATAATATATAAGTTTTCATTTTTGGATTCTAAGCTTATTGCTGTTGAGGACAACGAGTATCGAAAAGGTAGCAATGCCCAAATAATTGTAAACGAAGGAGGTATATCCCAATTTATGACGCAGATGCTTCCCATCATTCAGCTTGATGATAATACCGAGCAATCATCTTCGTGTCGCTGTAAGGACTGCACAACATCTCCTTCTACAAAACCATAGATATAGTCAACATCCCGATAAGTGGCAGAGTATTCATCACAATGAGTTACTCTGCCATTTTATCTTAGTATACAGTGCTGATCACAAATGAAGAATTGTAGAGGTAGAAAAATCCACCATCTGCATGGATGATTGTTGCACCCCTTATTATCCTAACATTGGGTGTTGGTAGAGTGTTAGTAGATGGGAAAAAGGTGTTAGTCGGTGTGGAAAACTTTTCCTCGCACTTTGCTTGCCTTTGTGGGCGAAAAAAGGAACTCAGAAAGCCCTCCGAATAGCCAAACTTTTAGAGCAGAAGTTATGCACCACTTTTCCACAGCCCCACTCACAATTTCACCATTCAGCCAATGTCTCTTGGGTAGGGCGTTCCTCGGAGGGGCTAACTGTTTCACCAACACTTTCCACACCCTTCACCATCTTCCTTTACAGCATTACATCAAGTCTATCTCTCTAAAAGGTATAATAGGATGAAAGGAGCGGGAGCGGCATGACAAAGCAAAGACATAGGGCTGCTCACTCCGTAGGCATCGGTCGATCCACGAAGTGCCTAAGACCGATCTGTACAATACACTGCTAATATCCCTCTATATCACTCCGATACGTGGTATCTCCTCCTTATCGGAGCTTATAGGTTGTTGATCACCTTGCCTTGTATAAGTTGGGCAATCTCAACGTCCCCCGATACAGCTCCTACTTCACACGCCAAAAGGTTTTGCGTTGCCCTATGGCTCTCTTACCGCCACCGGAACTTAGGAGACGCTACCTCATTAATCCTCTGTATCTGCATATCCAGGGCGAAGTCAATGTACGGATTGTAGTCCTCCGTTTCATAGAAGTGAGCTATGGCGCTGCGGTATCGGAGTATGTCTGCCTGCCTATTAGATCGCACCGGGATGATATGAGCGCTCATCAGTACGATGCTCTCCACAAGCCGTGAGGTCCTCTTATTGCCGTCCGAGAATGGTTGCAGGCGAGCTATGTTGCAGTGCAGAAAGATGGAGCGAGCAAAGGGGTCATCGTACTTCTCTTGCTCTATTAGTATATCTGTGAGCTTCTGCTTGATCAATATAGGGTCTGATGGAGGGATATAGTCAGAGCCGGTTATTCTGACCTCGTGTGATCTTAAGGTGCCCCTTTGGGAGAGGGGCAAGAGGTCGTTTGTCAGCATTGCGTGTAGCTCCATTACAGTACAAGGATTTAGCCTTAGCTCTCCGCCCTTTTTGATACGCTCTACACAGTCGATAAAAGTGTTGTATAAGTTCTTGAGCATAGTGGCCTCTGTGTAGGTCTTTAGCGAGGTTATACCGTCCTTAAGGAGGCACTCGGTCTCTACGTAGGTGTAGGTATTGCTCTCGATCTTAGCGGAGTAGTAGGCCCAGTAGATACCCAGATCCACTATCTCGTAGCTCTCCAGAGTAGAGAAGTCAGCAAATGGATTACTGCTAATGAAGCGAGCTTTCTCTCGCTGATCGTGGCTCAAAGTCAAGTGCTGCATATATAGATCCCTGCCATAACGTCGGTTGATGCCGATCATCACAGAGCAAACTTACTGATATAATGCGTCTCCCCTTTGTGGCTTGACCGGTCTGCCCGCTCCTTTCCTCTTATTATATACCTTAAGAGATAGACTTGATGTAATGCTGTAAAGGAAGAGGAGGAAGGGTGTGGAAAGTGTTGGTGAAACAGTCCAGCCTCCCGAGGAACGCCCTGCGCCAGCGACTTTGGCAGGTTGCACAGAGTGTGAGTCGGGCTGTGGAAAAGTGGTGGATAACTTTCGGGGAAAAAGTTTGGCTATCCGGAATGCTTTCTGAGTTCCTTTTTTCGGCCACAAAAGCAAGCAAAAGAGGAGAAAAAGTTTTCCACACGCACTAACACCTTTTTCCCCTCTACTGACACTCTACCAACACGGAGTGTTAGGGTAAATGAGAGACGATGAAAAATCTACCCTCCCTCAGAGATTTCTCTAATACCGATATTAGTGAACTCTAATATCGGTATTAGAATCGTCTAATATCGGTATTAGGTATGTGGCTGACTCTAAGGGACCATTTATACCCCTTTGCGAGCGCTTATTTGTGTATTGTATTGTATTTCAGCTTACGGGCATAGGAGAAGTGGAGTCCCGATAGGGGCTGTAGCTAGCTATACCTCTATAGACCCAGGAGCTTAGGGAACCACTCGGCGAGAGGAGAGGGGCAGCTCAGCAGTCCGTCATTGTACTGAAGGTTGCGGAGAGAGAAACGGATGCGCTTCTCGGGGCTGTACTTGCTCGTGTATATACCAAGGCTCCTCCCGCTGATTGCGCTCTCAGCCTTGACCTCTATGGGTATGATCCGCTCGCCCCACTGGATGACAAACTCCACCTCTGCTTTATTTTCGGATGTCCAATAATTGGGCTGACGATTATCGAGCAGGGGCATAAGTGATTGTAGGATCGCATTCTCTGCCAGACTTCCCTTAAACTCCGTGAAATTTGCACTCGGGCTCATCACGGTGGAGGGTGGGAGATTGGCAAGACGGCGCAGCAGGCCGCAATCGCACGCATAGACCTTAAAGGCTCTCAAGTCCTCATACGCAGATAGGGGCAGCCCGGGCTTGGAGATATTGAATATCCGGTAGATCATACCTGCATCCTCGAGCCAGAGCAGTGCATCCTCGTAGTCCTTGGATCTGGCTCCACTTCGGATCACTCTGTAGATGAATTTCTTATTCTCCTTGGTCAATTGAGAGGGTAGCGAGTGCCATACGGATCGGATGCGAGGGATGTCGCGTGGCTCTGCGTACTTAGAGAAGTCCAGCTCATAGAGATCCAGTATGTCCTGTAGGACTTGCTCCACACGCTCCATACCCTCTCCATCAAGGAGTGCCGTGGCTGCCTCAGGCATACCTCCACATACTAAGTAACGGCGATACTCTGTGGTGAGTTTATTGAGGATCACCTCGGGGAGATGCTCCGGCTCCTTCATCTTCTCTACATAGGAAAAGGTCTTGGGGTCTGCCGTGCGGAGATACTCCCTGAAGGTAATCGGGTACATATGCAGCAGGCTTACCTTGCCTACCGGTACGGTCATACTCTTGCGCTTCACGGCGACACCCAGTAAGCTCCCTGCTGCCAGGATGTGGTACTCTGGTGCATCCTCGTAGAAGTACTTGAGGCTGTTGAGGGCTTCCTCGCACTCTTGTATCTCATCAAATATGAGGAGTGTCTTCCCCGCCTCGAGAGGTACGTCTGCAAAGATGGCAAGCTCCTTCAGGATCCGCTCCGGCCTCTTGGAGGTGCTGAAGATGGACTTGAGCTCAGGCTGTCGGTCGAAGTCAAACTTGGCGTAGTAGTCAAAGTGATCGGCTCCAAAGGACTCCATCACCCAGGTCTTGCCGATCTGCCGAGCACCCTCGAGTAGAATGGGCTTCCGGTGGGGGGAGTCTTTCCACCGGATAAGGTAGTCACTTATGTCTCTCTTAATGGCCATAATACACTTTTAAGTGCGGAAAAGTGTGCAAAATCGCACTTTTCGGCAGTTGATAGTGCAATTATAGCGATTGTTAGGCATATTGCCTAATAGGCTTGGATGGGGTAGGAAGAGGTGGTGCACTTGACATATTACGAGGGCGATCGCACATCAGTCACCGCTACACGGATGACCTGTGCCTATGGAGCGAGCACCCGCAAGGGGTGCTTCATTCCCGACTTTTCACAGGGGTAACTACTTCTATACCACTCTAATGGAGACTGTTGCACGAAGGCGATCTGCTGCGTTGCTTTCGGAATTCGGTCTCGGTCACGTACGTGAGTACGCTCCCTTCGACCTCTTCCTCAGCGCCTTGCATCTCATCCTTCGTGCAAAGTCTCAGCACATTTGAAACAAATGTGCGAGAATGGCACTTCGTGCAACATTCTCTAATGAGATACCTTTATGGGGGCTTGGGAGAAGGGAAAGGGTGAAAAATATTCTCACTATAGGACTTTTGTGTATCTTTGTCTCCGTAAGGGGCTTTGCGTAAGGAGAGACACCTTTGCAGGAACGAAACTTCAGCTATCTGATAAGAGTTATGAGCCATACACCTGAGATATATCCGCTGTGCCAGCTGCCGGATGCAAATGTAGAGCGCTACGGGGCTGCAGCCCCCTGCCTGCTCCTGCGCGATAATGCCTCCAGGACGTGGCATGAGATGAGTCAGCAGGCCTTTGCCGACCTGACGCACCGGATGGCTGCGGCACTCCTCCGCTTCGGGATCCGTCCTCAGGAGGGGGTGGCGATCTTGTCGGAGAATAAGGGGGAATTCCTCGCCCTCGACCTTGCCGTGCAGCAGATACGCGCCTTCAGCATCCCCATCTATGCCAGCTCCGCCGCCGGAGAGATCCGCCATATCGTGACGGAGGCGGAGATCAGGCTGATCTTTGTGGGCGACGACAGGCAGCACAGTATGGTGAGCGAGGTGGTGAAGGATCTGGACTGCACGGTGGTCTGCATAGAGCCGAGTGAGAGGAGACCCTTTGACGGCACCAGGCTCGCTGACTTCACGCAGATGGAGGAGGGCGAGTATGAGCGGTACCGGGCGGAGATCAAGGAGCGGATGGCAGACTACAGCCCGGACGACATTGCTTTTATCCTCTACACGAGTGGCACCACCGGCACATCTAAGGGAGTCCCGCTCACGCAGCGCAATATCATCACGGCCATCACGGCTCACTTGGTGATCGAGGGCATGAAGCCGGGCAGGGTGTCACTGATGTTTCTGCCACTGGCGCATATATTTGAGAAAATGTTTAGCCTCCTCTGCCTGCAGTGCGGGGTGACCATAGCGGTGAATGAGAATGCTCGCTCACTCTTCCACTCCCTCAAGGAGGTGCACCCGCACTTTATGTGCAGCGTGCCGCGCCTCTGGGAGAAGCTGCATCAGGGGCTGATGAAGTATGTGCGTGAGGCGCCTAAGTCGCTCCAGAGCGTAGCTCGTCGGTCGATGAGCGTGGCGACTGCCTATCAGGAGAAGTATATCTCCACGGGGCGGAGGGCGCCCCTCCTGAGGAGGCTGCAGTATAAGTTTTACGACAACATCTTCTTCCACACGATCAAGAAGAGGCTCGGCATCGACCGGGGGCTGGTCTTCCCAACCTCCGGTGCGGCGCTCAATGAGCACGTCTACCGATCGCTCCTCTCGATGGGCATCCCGATCATGTACGGGTATGGCCTGACGGAGACGACGGCATCGGTATCCTTCAGCCGGCAGGGCGACTTCGTGATCAGCTCCGTGGGGCGTGTCATCGACCCAGTGGAGGTGAGGATAGATGAGTCGGAGGGGGGCGAGATACTGGTGCGGGGTGATACCGTCACGCCCGGCTACTACAAGCGCCCGGAGGAGAATGCGAAGGCCTTTACGGCCGATGGATTTTTCCGCACAGGAGACCTCGGTAGGATCGATGAGAAGCGCAACCTCTTCTACATCGAGCGGAAGAAGGATCTCTACAAAACCAGCAACGGGAAGTACATCGCCCCCAACTTCCTCGAGGGGCAGATCCTGCAGGACGAGCTCTTTAGCCAGGTGGTCACCATCGGCGATAAGCGCAATTACGTCACCGCTCTCGTGGTGCCGGACTATAAGGTGCTGAGCGAGCTGATGGGCGAGGGAGCGCCGACCGATCCGAAGGAGCTGGCAGAGAGCGAGGAGGCGCAGAGGATAGTCAAGGAGCATATCAATGAGACGCTCCGTGAGCAGGCCGACTATGAGCAGGTACGGCGGTTTGTGCTGCTGACAGAGCCCTTCTCGATAGAGAATGGTCTCCTCACCTCGACGATGAAGATCCGCCGAGCGCGCATCATCGAGCGCTACACGCCCGAGATCGACTCGATGTACGGCTACTCGGTCGACGAAAAGCCCGAGCTCTGACCCACACCATACGCCAAAAAAAGAGGCGTCCAGGGGATCTCTAAGTCCCTCGGACGCCTTCATTATTATCTTTGCTGTACCGAATTTAAGCCTCTGTGTAAAGAATAATATCCTTTTTTACGAAAAAAAAGAGAAGTAAGTTTGTTTTAGCACCAAGTGAAGAAAAATCAAATGAAACCGATAAAAGTGCTATCTGATGTGAGCAACTAATCGGGGAATAGTACGTACATTTGTGTCGTAAAGCTTGGTGCGAGGCATTTCGATCGCTCTGTCGGACACCAGTGCGAACCTTTTAATTACTTACTTAACACATTATTATGAATCGCTGTAAGCCAAAAAAACTCCTGGGTCTACTGCCGATCCTGCTGCTTCTCCTACAGACAGGATGCACGATCGGTGACGAGCTGAGTGAGACGGCGACCCTGACCCTCTCTGAGGTGGGGATCGTCTCGCTCGATCCGGGTAAGGTGACTCGCGAGATCGGTGTGACGACGGATGCTCCTGACTGGAGTTGCTATACCGCCAATAGCTGGATCTCGGCCACCAAAAAGGATGACCACACCCTCCTCCTCAGCGCGGAGGCCAATCCCTCCTCAAGTGCTCGCTTAGGCTCCGTGGTGGTGACCGCCTCTGGAGTGCGTCGCCAGCTCACCATCATGCAGGGAAAGGGCACGGAGGTGATCATTGCTCATGCCGGTAGCAGTGCCGGCTCGAGTGAGCTCAAGGTTACCCAGTGGGGTGAGACCCGCTCCATCGACGTGGAGAGCGGTACCGACCTCTGGACCGCCAAGAGTGATGACGAGTGGATCACCGTCACGCCCTATCCCGTCGCCAAGCGGATCGATGTCCGTGTAGCTCCCAACCGCAATCGCGAGCCGCGCGAGGGGAAGATCATGATCACCCTGCAGGGTGAGAGCAGCGGAGGTGCTGAGATACGCGTGACTCAGAGTGGAGTAGACTGGTTTATACTCCCCTATATGAATTTTGAGACAGCGACAAGGCCCGACATCCAGCTCTTCGAGGAGAAGAGAGGTGGTGCCATCGAGGATGAGAGTGAGCGCTTCTTCACCTTCTCCACCACGAGCAGCGCCTTCCCGCGTGTCGTATATACGATCTATGCGGGTGGTGCCTACCTGTATGCTCAGGTGGATGCCTCCTCGACACAGCTCCTCCTCGGTGAGGCGCGTCTGGAGCTGATCAGCTTTCTCAAGGAGAATGGCTTCACCGAGCAGGTGGATGAGAATACCTTCCGCCACAAGGATCAGCGCAATCTCACGGTGGAGATCAAGCCTTTCTTCAAGAATACACCACACCTCCTCTTCTCCTACAAGCCGGAGCAGCCCGTAGCGATGCCTACCTTTGACACCCTGCCTCTCGGACTGACCACCTTCGGCATCACGAAGGAAAAGGTGAAGGAGTACGAGGACAGCGTGGGAGGTGAGGAGACCTACAATTATGAGGATGAGTACGAGTTTGTCACTCCTCCGGGTAAGTATCAGGCCGATGGGCGGCTCTATCTCTTCCACCAGGATAAGAAGAGCGGCATCTACCAGCTCGAGAAGACTCGCCAGTACTTCCTCGACACAGATAGAGGATTCTGGAACTATAAGGGGTACTTCACGCCGACAAACGAATTTATGGACCTCTGTGAGAGAGAGGGCTTCCACTTCGAGGAGTACAATATCCTCGAGCATGTCTACGTCTTTGTCTCCAAGGAGAAGGGGCTGACCATGGGTGCTCAGTGCAAGAAGTTCTTCGGAGATCCCAAGCCGATCATCGTCCTGCAGATCAATCCTGGAACCAAGATGATTGCCCACAAAACCAACCGTAAGTAAACCACCATACGACATAATCAGATCATGAATAAATCACTATATATACTTGCATCGCTCCTCACGGCACTCCTCTGCTTCGGATGTACGCCTGAGAGCTTAGAGAAAGAGCCGACCATGCTCGAGCTCGATAAGCCGGAAGTACGCCTTACCAAGGACAAGGGCGAGATGGTCGTCAACGTGCAGACCAATGAGGAGTCCGTCGTCGCCATCAGTAATAGAGACTGGATCACCGCAGTACCTGAGGGTAAGTCCGTCAAGCTGGTCTATGATGAGAATAAGGTGATCGGCCAGCGTGATGCCGTCGTGCTCGTGCAGGCGGGAGACTTAGTCAAGGCTCTTAAGGTGACCCAGGAGGGCAACGCCCTCGATGTGACCACCGTCCCGGAGGCGATCGTACTGGAGCCGTGGGACAGCGAGGTTACCATCAGTGTCCGCGTCAATGGCGAGGGCTGGACCTGCACCTCAGCCACCGACTGGATCCAGGTCACCTCCCTCCCGTGGAAGAAGGAGGTGATCCTCCGCGCCGATGCCAATAAGAGTGGTGGCGCGCGTCAGAGCGAGATCATCTTCCAGGTAGAGGGAGAGGCCGGTACCGTAGCGGTCACTGTGAAGCAGAAGGAGTGGCCACTCTTCCTCCTGCCCTACATTGACTTTGAGTACGGCACCATGAGCCTCATCTCCCGCTTCGAGATGGAGCGCAGGAGCATGATCAAGCAGACGCTCACCGGCTCGGTCACCTTCACGACCACCAGCCCGATGATGAGCCAGATAGCCTACTCCTTCTCCACCAAGGGTGTGATGACTGCCGCACAGGCTTACATCGCCCCCGACTACACCACCACCGACGAGGATGGTGAGACGATGATCACCAAGGAGGCGATGCATGTCATCGACTCCGCACTCCTCGCTGAGGGCTTCACGGAGAAGCAGGGCAAGCTGCGCTACTTCAATCCCAGCAATCGCGTCGTAGCCTCTATCAAGGATCACACCTACGACCCCAATATCGAGTACATCTTCATCCCGAAGCAGCCGCAGGCTTACAAGACCTTCGACAAGATCCCCTACATCCCCGTAGCATTCGGTGCCGACTACAGCGAGGTACAGAAGTACGAGCAGGAGAATGGCGGTGTCTACAACCCCGATGGAGACCAGTATGATGATGCCAATAACATCTGCTACTTCGAGTACAAGGTGCCCGGCAGCAAGCAGATCAAGTCGCGCAACTACTACCTCAGCTGGGATGCCTCCAAGGGGAAGGTCGGAGCCCTGCTTGCTACCTTCCAGGAGTGGTCTGATATCAATCTGGTCTACTGGGAGTACAACGGCCGCCTCAATATCACTGAGGAGTTCCTTGCCCTCTGTGAGAAGGATGGCTTCAAGTACAATGGTAAGGACAAGGAAGGTAAGATGGATGTCTTCATCAATGCGGACAAGGGGATCCAGATGAGGACCCAATTTGCCCACTTCCAGGGAGAGGAGGATCCGTCACTCGTCGTCATGATGCTGCCCTATGTGTCCTCCAAAACGCAGATGAGTGCTCTCGACCATAAGATGACTCAGATGAAGAAGCTATGGAAATGAGAAAAAAGCCAAGTATGGGGCTATTAGCCCTCCTCATTGCCCTCGGACTCGGTCTTGCCTCCTGCTCCGACAGGACGGCACTTGACCCCGAGGCGCCTGAGCAGTCTGCCGAGGTCGATCCGGCAGGTCAGGGGGCGACCGTCCCCGGTCTCGTCCGCGTCCGACTGACGCCCGAGCTGGCCGACAAGATCGGTACCCGTGCCCTCCGTGCTGATGATCCTGCGCTACGGAGCTGTGATGCGCCCATGAGCGATCTCCTCTGGAGTATCGGTGCTCGCGAGGTGAGACCGGTCTTCATTATGGAGCCTGCCTATGAGAAGCGTATGCGCCGGGCGGGGCTCCACCTCTGGTACGACATTATCCTCGATGAGAGTGCCGGTGAGAGTACCACACTCCGCTCTGCGTCTGAGGTCGCTGATCTCCCCGGCGTGGATCTGGTGGAGCAGGTGCCTCTCTACCGGACGATGGATGAGCCGGTATTCTTCCCCCTCAGAGCCTACGGCTTTGACTCAGAGCGGGACGAGAAGGATGTGATGCCCTTCAACGACCCCTACCTCCGCAAGCAGTGGCACTACCACAATACGGGATCGGGACTCAAGTCGCTCAAGGGGGCTGATCTCAACCTCTTTGAGGCGTGGAAGCAGGAGACCGGAGACCCCTCCGTCATCGTCGCTGTCATCGATGGTGGTGTCTACTACGAGCATGAGGACCTCGCCCAGAATATCTGGGTCAATCCCAATCCCGGTCAGGGCGAGTACAAGGATGATATCCACGGGTACAACTTTGCCGACGAGGATGCCAATATCGCTTACGACGCCCACGGCACGCACGTGGCGGGTGTGATCGCTGCGGTGAATAATAATGGCATCGGTGTCTGCGGTGTAGCCGGTGGTAATGGCAGTCCCGACACCGGTGTACGGATCATGGTCTGCGATGCCTTTGGACGAAAGAATGGGCAGGCCTTTGAGCGCGCCTTTGCCTACGCTGCCAATCATGGCGCCGTCATTGCACAGAATTCCTGGGGTGGATCCAAGTTTATGTCCCCCTCTCTCAAGGCTGCGATCGACTACTTTATCGACTATGCCGGCTGCGATGCCGATGGCAATCAGCTGCCCGACTCCCCGATGAAGGGTGGGGTGGTACTCTTTGCTGCCGGGAATGAGTCCTCGGACGATATGTCCTACCCGGCCGCTTACGGTCCGGTGGTGACCATCTCCGCTATGGCTCCCGACTGGAAGAAGGCGTACTACACCAATCGTGGCGAGTGGATCAACCTGATGTGCCCCGGTGGTGACCTCCACTATCCCGGTGGACAGATCTACAGCACCTCGGTACAGAAGAAGGTGGACGAGCAGACGGGGAATATCCTCGCTGCTCAGAGCTACTACGAATTTATGCAGGGGACCTCGATGGCCTGTCCTCACGCCAGTGGAGTGACCGGGCTGATCGTCTCCAAGTATGGCGGTCCCGGCTTCACGAATGCCGACTGTAAGCGTCGCCTCCTCTCTGCCCTCCGCCCGTCGGACATCAATGAGCACAATCCAGGATTTGAGGGCATCCTCGGTACCGGATACCTCGATGCCGCTCGTGCGCTCGACAGCGACACCTCCAAGGCTCCTGCACAGGTCAAGGACGTAAAGGCAGAGCCGGGATATACCGACCTGACCATTACCTTCCCTGCCGTGGCAGACCCTGATGACCGTACCGCAAGCTACTACGTCATCTACTACAGTGATAAGGAGCCCCTCACCGCCTCTACCTACAAGAGTGCAAAGTCTACCAAGGTCTTTGGACTGAAGTATAATGTGGGCGATAAGGTCTCCTATACCAGCCGCAACCTCTCTATCCATCAGGGCTACCACTATGCCATAGTGGCGGTAGACCGCTGGGGCAATGAGGCAGCACCCACCTTCTTCTCCTCCTCTACGCTCGATAATGCCGCTCCTGTGGTGACCGTAGAGGGACCTAAGGAGATCCGCCTCGCCGGCAGTGAGACAGCTCGGCTGCTCCTCAAGGTAGCTGACCCGGAGGGTCACACCTGGTCCTATACCATGAAGGGCGATCTCCTCGGCATCTCAGCCAATAGAGAGGAGGAGACGATCCTCGTCGATCTCTCGGCAAGAGGCTCCGTAGGGAAGCACGACTTCGCTGTGGTCGTGAGGGACCAGTATGGCGCTGAGACGGAGGTGAAGATCTCCTACGAGGTCTACCTCAACTCCGCCCCCGTGCTTTCCAAGCCGATCACGCTCACCTATCTCCCGATAGGCCGTGAGCAGACCCTCTCTCTCGGAGACTTCATCACCGATCCCGATGGGCATAAGCTGACCTACGCCGTCACCTCCTCTGCGGATCAGGTCGTCGCAGTAAAGCTGCATGATGGTGTGGTCACCCTCAAGGGACTCACCAAGGGTAGCTCCACGGTGCAGATACATGCGGTCGATGAGCTGGGTGCTGAGCTCTATGTCAGTCTCAGCATCCGGGCAGTGCCTGACGATATAGTCTACCATGTATACCCGATCCCGACTTATGGTGACCTCAATGTCGTCCTCTCGGGACAGATCGGTAGCGCCACCATCTCCGTCATCGCCGGTAATGGTTCGGTAGTCTACAAGGAGGCTGTCAGTGGCATCACAGGTGAGGGGAGTACCCACAAGATGGATCTCTCCAAGCTCGCCGGTGGCAAGTACCTGCTCCAGGTGGAGGGTAATAATGGTCTGAAGTATACCCGATACTTCGTGAAGTACTAATCGACTCATACCCTATGTATATCATGAAACCAATATACGTCATTGCTCTCCTCCTTGCTGGGATCACTCTCACCGCATCCGCACAGGACTCAGGGACGCTACCCGTGCTTTCGCAAAATCCTGATGCACTCTCTGCCGCCATGGGACAGACGGGCGGTAGCACCCTCTCCGGAGGACACTATATCTACTCAGCCCCCGGGGCAGTATTTGACCGGAGTGAGCGCTTCTCGCTCTCCTACACCGGCATCATCGGTACTGGGCATGACTCGATGTATTCCGGGAGTGGATTTTACAACGCCGTCACCGGGAGCTGGAGATTTCGCGACAAGCATGCCCTGATCGCAGGCTTCCGCTACCTCGGCGGGGGAAGTGTCCTCACGTCGACGGAGAGCGGGGATGGTCGCGAGATACACCCGATGGACATCACCGCTGACCTCGGCTATGCCCTTCGCATCAACAATCACTGGAGAGCCTACGTGGTGGGACACTTCGTCGAGTCGTACATCGGTAAGATCGCTCTCACCGGTGGTGGGTCGCTCGGTGCCACCTACGGCAGCCGGCTCTCCTCTGTACCCCTCGGGTACACCCTCGGAGCCTCTCTCCGTAATTTCGGTGGAGCGGTACTCTACGGCAAGAAGAGTGGCAAGTACTCTATGCCCGGCTCCGTCACCCTCGCCGGTGACCTGCGCTATGGGCTCACCTCGGAGTGGACCCTGCTCGCAGCGGTGACCGGGGACTACCTTGTCCAGCCCGCCTCTGCTAAGCAGTACGCTGTCGGTGTCGGACTGGGTGCAGCATTCCTGGACGTCATGAGCTTCCAGCTCGGTGGCACCATACTGCCCGGTCGGTACTACCTCACCGGAGGTCTCGGCTGTCAGCCGACCCGCAATGTCTCCGTAGGTCTATCCTGTAGGGTAGCCCCGCAACAACGGGAGACCAATCACCTCGCCCTATCTGTAGGCTGTCACTTCTGAGCACTACAGTATAGGGTCACTAAGCAACCTCGGCTCTCAGCATAGGTGATTGTGCACCGGAGCCACATCTAATAGCGGTATTAGTCTCGAGGCTAATACCGCTATTAGCTTGATCGTCTCACACCGGAGTAATACGTTGATCCGATGAGAGCAAAAAAAGAGAGGTCCCCCGCAGGCATTTCTATCCTGCGGGGGACCTCTGTATGTGGGCTCTGTACCGGTGAGGGGAGTTTACTTATCGGACTGCCCTGTCCTCGCCTTCTCGCGGAGGAGCTTATGCCGGCGCTGGGTAGGCGTCATATCGTACTGACGGCGGCAGAAGACGGTGAAGTGGCTCGGGGAGGAGAAACCAAATTCCTTGATGATCTCCGAGAAGGGCACCGCGGGATCGGCGAGCTGACGATCAATATACTTCGCCTTCTCCTGCAGCATCCAGGTGTAGGGGGGGACATTGAAGGTCTCCTGAAATCTCTTCTTGAAGACCCGCACCGGCATCCCTCTTTGGTCGGCAAGATCCTGGACGGTCTTGGCGCGGAGGAAGTTTTGGACCACAAACTCCTTGAAGTCGATCTCCTGGCGGAGCAGTGGGGCGAGGAGCCATGCGATCTGCTCCCGGTCGTAAAAGGCGCCGAGGAAGAAGAAGAGCTCCTTGAGCTTCGACTCGTAGATGTTGATGCAATTGAGCTGGTGACTATTCATATAGAGCATGCTGTCGAGCACCATCTTGATCGACTCGTGTGTGGGGAGCGAGATGAAGACATGCGACGTGGGTGCCTTGTCCTTGAGCCGAGCGATGGAGTAGTTGTCGCAGAGCTGCGAGGGCTTGCTGAAGAAGAAGGTGTGGACCTTTGTCTCCTTGCCATCGCCATAGATGGTGACGGTGCGCTGCGTGCCCAAGAAGAGGAAGTGATCCCCCCGGAAGGCGTGCCGCTCTGTCTCATCTCTATAGCTGTAGGATGAGGTGCGCGCCTCCACGAAGACAAACATAAAGTGCTTCTCGCTGTCGATGGTCAACTCCTCGCCCCGCTCGAGAGTATAGGTACTGAGCGGGCAGCGTAGTGCGCATGCGTAGTAGTGACAATTGAGGTGTCGATCGAGGTCGACAACATCTTTCTTATTATTGGTAATCATTCCTTCTCCATTACTCTAAATATCAGTACTCTCCGAGGAGTCCTCTGTCTTGCAGAAAGTTTTACAAAGTTAGAGCTTTTCTATCAAAGGAGCAAGCAAAATGCAAAAGGAAGATTGTACAATCCACATTTAGCCCCTCGGCTGATTTTTGCCAAATTATGTAGGGATCTCGGTGGTGGGGACACAAAAAAAGGTGCACGCCACAATACTCTGTGACGTGCACCCATAGGCTTGCGGAGAGTGAGGGATTCGAACCCCCGGTAGCTTGCACTACAACGGATTTCGAATCCGCCGCATTCGTCCACTCTGCCAACTCTCCTCAAATGTGTGGCAAAGGTACGATATTTTTCTCTTAGAATCCGAACTGCACCTGCGTCCTGATGTGATGCACCGGTCCGAAGCCCGCCTCAGAACCCAGGGTGCCGGGGACGCGGTACTCGAGCTGCCAGCGGCACTTCTTGGCAAACCATCTTTGGATGCCTATCGTGCCGGTGAGGAGGCTCTCGCTTGAGCTCCGGTCGGTCCTGAGCCAGTCGACCGCACCATAGAGCTCGAAGCTCTTCGGCAGGTGCCCCACAGCCATGAGGTAGGCACCGTCGCTGGTCGTCTCGCCGGTCTCTGCGATGAGGTACTCGGCGGAGAGGGTGATGGGACGGTAGTCGAGGGTGAGACCAGCACTGGCGCTACTGCGCTTGTAGGCGTCTCCCGCCTGTATGGCTCCCCGGGTGCCCATCGCATGCATTTCTCCTCCAAGGTAGGAGGTGTGGAGGGTGATGCCCTGGTAGGGGCGGATGTAGAGCGCACCGCCATACATCTTTGTGGTGCCGAGATCGAGGGTATTCATCCCCTGACCATTCATTACGGCGAGCTTGTAGGTGAGGATCTTGCCCCAGAGGTCGCCCGACAGCTCGAGCCCGATGTCTCGCCCGGAGGTGCCGCGGTAGAGCGGGTCACCGCTTACGCCGGCAAAGTAGCAGGTGGGGGTGGTCCAGCCGGAGGTGAGAGGGAGTAGGGAGGGGGGTATTTGATTCTCCATACCGAAGGGGGTCTTCATCTCCCCGATGCGGACCCTGAGCTGGGGCATGAGGGTGTACTGCAGCCAGAGCTCCTTGAGCTTCGCCGGGCTGTGGAGCTGGACGAGGATGCCCATACTCCAGCGGTCGGTGATGCGACCCTTGGCGACGAGGTTGATCTTATTGATGGCAAAGGTATTGGTCCCATGGACATTGGGACCGAAGGCAGCATCGTAATAGGTCTGCCCCCACCCGGTGACGGTGATATGGTCACGGAGCTCGCCGGAGCCCTGAGCGGTGGCAGTGAGTGCGAGACCGCTGATGGTGAGTAGGGTAAGGAGTATTTTCCTCATGATTATTGATGAAAAGGGTTTAGATTGTCTTGACTAAGTCGTCTATGCTCTTCCGCTTGCGGGTCGGCCGAGTGGCGTCGGGTAGGGGATAGCCGAGAGCGAGGAGTGCGACGGGTGTCTCCCTGCCCATCTCCAGCCCCATGTCCCGGGCGCAGAGGGGTCGGTCAAAGGCATTGATCCAGACGGAGCCGATCCCGAGGTCCTCCGCCTGGAGCTGCATGTAGGCGATCGCAATGGCGGTGTCGGTGTAGAGGGAGTTATTTTCCTTATCCGGATAGACGTAGGCAGCGGCATCCTCCCCCACGATCAGGAGCACCTCGCGTGCGGTGCGGAAGTGGGCTCTATTGTACCACTGCTCTGCACGCTCGCGCATCTCTCGGCTGCGGATCCGGTAGATGCGGAAGGGCTGATTATTGCACGCTGTGGGGGCCTGCACCGCTGCATCGAGGATCAGCTGCATATCCTCCTCCGGTATCTCTCGTGTCGTATCGCACTGACGGACGCTGTAGCGCTCCATCACTAAGTCTCTGAAGTCCATTTGTCTCTGCTCTGCTCTATGGAGTGATCTCCCCCTCTTCCACCGGGTGGGGGAGTGACCCTCGGATGCAAAAGTACCTAAATTCGGGCGCTTCCGTTTTTACGACAATTATGTATCTTGCTCTACCAACAATTAAGTCACTTCGCGCTAATGGATAAGGATAGTACTACCACCTTTAGAGGCAATGACCGGATCCTCTTCGGATTTATATGCGGTCTCCTCTCCTTCTGGCTCTTTGCCATGACGCTCCTCAATGTGAGGGGCGAGATGAATGCTGACCTGGGGCTCTCCCCCTCGCTGCTCAATCTCGCCGTCTCCGTCACCTCCCTCGTCTGCGGGATCCTGATCGTGCTCATCGGTGGTCTCGGGGATCGCCTGGGGCACACGCGGATGACCCGCCTCGGGCTGATCCTGGCGATCGTGGGGGCGGTGCTCATCGCCCTGACACCCAGTCACTCACCACTCACGGCACCGATACTGCTGCTGGGGCGTATCTGTCAGGGACTGAGCGGCGCCTGCGTGACGCCCTCGACGCTGGCACTGCTACGGGTATTCTGGGACGAGAAGGGGAGACAGCGGGCGATCAGCCTCTGGAGTATGGGTACCTGGGGCGGTACTGCATTTAGCTCCCTACTCGGGGGATATATGACTCAGTGGCTCAGCTGGAGGTGGATCTTTTGGCTCGCTGCGGCGGTGGCTCTCCTCGGGCTTTTCCTCATCCGGACCCTGCCTTACTACCGCCCGGGGAGTGACGCGAAGGGCGGGCGGGACATCCCCGGCATTGCCACGCTGATCCTCGGCATCGTCAGCCTGCAACTCTATGTGACGGAGGGTCCGCAGTGGGGTTGGGTGGATGTCAAGTCTCTTGGCCTGCTCCTCACGGCGACGATCTTCATCCTCCTCTTCATCGGCATCGAGCGGGGTGCCAAGCACCCCTTCCTCGACCTCCGTGTCTTCCGAAACCCGGTCTACAGCGGCGCCACGGTGGCTAATTTTCTCCTCAATGCCTCCACCGGCATCATCATCATCGTCAGCAGTCTCCTGCAGCTCGCCTCCGGGGTGCCGGTGGATCAGGTGGGGCTGATGTCGATCGGCTACGGCGTGTCGATCCTGCTCTTCATCCGTGTGGGGGAGAAGCTGATGCAGCGCTATGGTGCGCGACTCCCTATGCTCCTCTCCTGTGGCACGGTCGCAGTGGCCCTCTGTCTGCTCCTCCCGACAAATGTGATGGCAGGTACCTATATGACGCTTGTCGTGATCGCCTACTCGCTCTTCGGTGCCGGGCTGGGGCTCTTTGCCACCGCCTCTACCGACTCGGCTCTGGCTACGCTCCGGAGAGCCGCACGGGGATCGGCTCCGGGATCTTCAAGATGGCTTCCTCGCTCGGCAGCTCCTTTGGCATTGCCATCTCGACGGCGATCTTCCAGGACATCGCCTACTCCGCTGAGCCGGTCACCCTTCTCAGCGAGGTGGTCACCTTTGTCGGGCGACAGGACAATGTCACGATCCGTCAGGGAGCGATGGCCGCCTATCTCTACAATCTCATCATCATCGTCATCTCCTTTGCCGTCATCTACTACACCATCCCCAAGGGCCAGGGCAAGACAACGGTAGCGAGCAAGTAGCAAGGAAGAATTACTCCGCACTGTGCGAAGAGAGATACCGAATCAGTATATCCGAGTCCGTATCGGCTCTGTCCAGGGGCAGAAGATATGAACTATCGGCTATTTTGTCAAATCCTCCCGCTCCGCTCAAGACATACTCCGACAGAGCGATAGTGTACTCCTTGTTCTCCTCCAATGGTGCTCCGTCCACTCGGATGATTAGCTCCTCATTGGATCTGTCTATCTCCACGCCCGAGAGTGCGACATCGTCTCCGTCTATTATCGCTTTCTCAAGGAGCCTCCGGACGGAGTACCCGGGGAGTCTGACGGGTATGATGCGATTCTCGTAGGGAAGGATGGAGTACACGTCTCTCAGGGTGATGTCTCCACTCCTCAGGTCTGCACGGATGCCACCACTCTGTACTAGGGCGATGTCTGTCCCATAATGCTCTCTGAAGGCCTTAGCCACCAGATCCCCCGTCCGTCGTCGTGTACAAATGCGGTCCTGAGGCAGTGTGGTAAGCCGGACTCCTAGTCGGGACTCGATCTCTTCATCGATTGCCCGGACACGACTCTCCATACGCTCGTCCGGTCTCACTGACGGACTGACGGGATGTACTGAGAGAGTGTGACTACCACCCTTACTGCGCAGCGTCACTTCGACGAGGTGACCCATATTGCCGCAGCCATCGACGATCATTTTATCTCCCACGAAGTGTACGTTGGTGATGTACTGGGAGGTCTCCTCGCCCAGTATGAGATCGATCTGAGGACACTCCCGCAGGAGCTGCTCATTGAGCTCGCTATTCATCTGCGTCAGTGCGATGATGTAGTCTGCTCTGGACAGATGGCCTACGGCATCCCGGGCGCAGTCTATGATGTCTCTCTGAGTGATCCCTGAGTGGGGCGATGAAGTATTCACCTTATCGACCAGCCCCATAATGCCGATGCTGAGGTCTCCGATCCTGTGAATGGCGAATGGGACACTGCCACTGATGGTACCACCCTCCCTGGTCATAGTATTGCTGCTTATCCACGTAAACCTCGCCCGATGAGTCAGTGCCAGCGTGTTGTCGATGCCGTAGTCAAAGTCGTGCTGACCATAGTTGGCGTAGTCGACACCGATCTCACTGAGGAAGTCTACCATTATGCTCCCTCTGTACAGCTTTCCGGCGAGGGTGCCACCGCCCAGATCTCCCCCAAATAGTAGTAGGGCATCAGGGGAGGACTGTCTGATGGAGTCCACGACTGTCTTCATTCTGGCAACTCCTCCGAGTAATCCCCCCTCAGTAGGGACCATGTCCGGCTCGTGGGCATCGTTGAAGTACAGGATCTTCACTGCTTCCTCTTGTGCTGATAGGGCAGTGCAGGCGGCTATCCATGTCAGGATAAGAACGATGTATTTTCTCATGCTTCTACTCAAAAATGATTATCCCACGCCACCATCTCTCAGGAGGCGTGGGATAATGAAAGTATGTGTGTAACTAAGTGATCAGAAGTTCATCGTGGCAGAGAGAGACCAAGTGCGACCGTAGCCAAAGGCCACCTGGTTCTTCTTGTTGATTCCCTTCCAGTTGTTCTCTTCCTTGGCATCAGCAGCGTAGTTATTGAAACCGCGTGCGATGTACTTAGTGTCAAGAATATTGTTGACGTTGAGCCTGAAAGAGAGTCCCTTCACAGCACTTGTGTCACTGAATCTGAGTCGGTACGATACGCCTCCGTCCAAAGTGCTGTAAGCAGGCATCTTCAGGTTGGTTGTACCCTCCTTTTTGAAGTCTGTTGCATTAATAGCAGAGTAGTTTCGGTCGTTGTAATACCAGTTCAGGTCTGCACTCAGCCCTTTGTAAATACGTGCCTTGGCACCAAGTCGGGTCTGGAATTGTGGAGCACCGCCGATCGGAATATTCTCGAGATACAGCTTCGGCTTCTCTCCCTGTACAGGACGATTGAGATCATCGTAGATATCAGCAATGGCGGTACTTCCGTACTTCCAGTTACCATATGAGATCATCCCGAAGATGTCGAGGAAGTGAGTCGGGTGAGCAGTCACCTCAAGCTCGACACCACTGTGAACCTGATCCACGTAGGTGCGCGCCTGCCTTCTATCCTCACCTATATTTGCGCTAAAGGACTGATACCTGTCTTTCCACTGTGTGAAGTACGCATTCAGGACAGCTCTGACGAGAGAGGAATTGAATATGTAGCCACCCTCAACACTTGTGATACCCTCGTTCTTGATACCCTCCTGCATCTCGTTGGCACGGGAAGTGTATGCATTAGGATAAAGGGATGAGAAGAAGGGCTGACGGGAGAAGTATCCGGCATTGATGAAAGCATTGTTGTGGGTGTCAAACTTCCAGTTGACTCCTCCCTTGATATTACCACCCCAGCGGTTAGTCCACTTGGTCCACTGCTCAGCGGTAGGCACCTCGAAGTACTCGTGACGCTTATAAAACTGACTGGAGACTGACCCCTGTACAAATGCCGAGATATGCTCGTTATTATACTCTGCCTGACCGAAGAATCCGGTCCAGCCTACGTGGCTATCGTAGTTACGATTTACCTTCTGAGCATTTTGCATCTCTGAGATGGCCAGAGGATTGAGGCTTACCTCGTCTCCCACAAAGACGCCTGCGGAGTTCATGTCCACATTCTCGTAATACGCATCGGCACCCAGCAGGTCATTCACAACCCGGTAGTGCTTGCCGACATAGGTACGGAGGTCGACTCCGGCATTGAAAGTCCAGTTGTCTCCCACCTTTGCATCAAGGTTTGAGAGCAGACCATACCAGCTGTGGTTATTCATCGAGGAGCGAAGTACAGTACCCCCACCACGTTCTGTCACTACATGCTTGCCATTCCAGTAATGATTCTTACTGTCGAGATTTGTCCCGTCCCAGGCAGGTACGCTTTTCTTGATACCTTCTACGGTTTCTCCTCTATTTGCCTTGACGAGGTCATCCACCTTGATCAGACCGTTCTCGTCATCCGGGATTTTATAGTGTGGTGTCCCGAAGGTGCCGGTACCACCTCCAAAGCCCCATGATCCATAGAAAACCGTGGAGAGGGAGGTCTTATCGCTGATTTTCCAGTCCCAATTGAGATTCGCAACAGGCTTGTGATAGAAGTTTCTGGAGAAACTATACGGCTTTCCATCAAGGTATCCCCAGTTGGAGTTGTATCGGGTGCCGAATTTCTCGTAGGTGTAGATGCTCTCCCTAAAGCCCTGGTTATGCACCTGGGGTGCCCCGGTGGTAGTGAAGTTGAAGGAGTGCTTGTCATTGAGCTTATATCCAATGGACAAGAAGTAAGTCCCTCCATATCCGGGGGTGCAGTCGATGTATCCATCACCGCGCCAGTAGGAGACGAGAGCACTGATGGCCCACTGTCCCTGCAGCCCGGAGTCATAGCTGATGGATGATTTGAAGTATCCATCGTTACCGGTCACAAACTTAAGGCTTCCTCCCTGATCACGG
This sequence comes from Porphyromonas sp. C0041D3, assembly GCF_056590575.1. Taxonomy (NCBI): domain Bacteria; kingdom Pseudomonadati; phylum Bacteroidota; class Bacteroidia; order Bacteroidales; family Porphyromonadaceae; genus Porphyromonas; species Porphyromonas sp. C0041D3. Next base: position 8,309 of record NZ_JBWPWJ010000009.1, on the reverse strand, counting down.
TCAGCTGCCTTGGTGACAATATTAGTCGTACCACCGACGGAGGAGATCCCGATCTTGGAGGATCCGAGACCTCTCTGTTGCTGTACGACAGACGCTACGTCAGCGACGCCGGACCAATTGGACCAGTAGATACCACCCCACTCCATATCGTTGACCGGCTGACCATTGATCAGAACGAGTACATTGGCTTGGTCAAATCCTCGCACAGTGAAGTAGGCATCACCATACCCACTATTATTAATGGTGTGTACACTCGGGACACCCTTGAGTGCCTCGGGGAAGTCGAGGTTACCCATCTTCTCAGTCACCTGAGGGCCGGTGAGCGTCGTCGCGGCAATGGGTGTCTGCCGATCCTTGACGATGTCGATGAGACTATTCCCCACGACCACAACCTCGCCAAGGGTGCTGGCGTCCTCCGCCATCTCGATCCGTCCTAAGCTCCTCTTCTCCGGAGAGACTGTGATCTCTCTGGTCTTGTATCCTATGTAGGACACCACGATGACCCCCTTGCCATTGATGCTGATGGTGAAGTTGCCATCGATATCGGTGGAGGCACCATTAGAGGTTCCCTTCTCCAGGACGATGGCTCCCGGGATGCTCTCTCCTGATGTAAGATCCACGACCTTACCGGTGTAGCGCGTCTGTCCTATGGCCACTGCTTCAAGCAACAGAAGTGCCAAGACGGCAAAGATTGCTCTCGTTCTCATACGCAGAAATCTTAAATAAAGTATGTTGGTTGATTACTTCCTATCTTAGTCGCTTATAATTTGTGCAAAGATAGCTTTAAGGGGTGACATTTCTGTTACTTTTTCCATCTATGTGAGAAACCTCATCGGAGAAACCCACGGGGGCGTGCAAGACAACATTTCCTGCCCTAGTTGCACAACTCCTCGGATCTGTCGATCTGACAAAAAGGCACACTTATCCCGTCAGAAAAATGTCGTACCTTTGTCCTCGCGAGAGCCCGGGTGGCGGAATTGGTAGACGCGTTGGTCTCAAACACCAATGGAGTAACATCCGTACCGGTTCGATCCCGGTTCCGGGCACTTGAGGGTGAGTCTCCTTGGACTAAAGGGTCCGGGGAGGCTCGCTTTTTGCACTGATGTAGGTGGGTAGCTTTTTTTGGTACCTTTGTTAGAGTAAAATTGCAAGTAGGATATGTCACCATTTTCCATACTCCTTCTCCTCGTCTTAGGGGTGATCCTCTACTCCCTATGGCCCTTGATACGGCAGATAGCACGCATCAGTGCGGTGCATCGGCAGGTCAAGCGAGAGTACCGCCGCCGAGAGGAGGAGGCTCAGGAGCAGGCTGCTCGGGATGAGCGCGCTCAGAAGAGCAGTGCCGATATCCTGCGGGAGGCACAGCATGACCTCGGTGGAGGCAGCTATGTCGAGTATGAGGAGGTGGATGATGACACATCCGGCAACTCATGACACAACAATCACTAATCACTATAAATACAGTACACTATGAAGATGACTGAAAGACTGATCGCCGCTATCAACGAGCAGATCAATAAGGAGCTCTACTCCGCCTATCTCTACCGCTCTATGGCTATGGACACAGCTGACCGCGCCCTCGATGGTGTGACCAAGTGGCTCAAGCTCCAGTCCCGTGAGGAGGTCGCCCACGCTGAGGCGATGATCTCCTACCTCGAGGGACGTGGCGTGCGCCCCGAGCTGAAGCCGATCGCTGGGGTGCCCAATTCCTTCGGCACCCTCCGCGAGATCCTCACCCAGTCGCTCCACCATGAGCAGTCCATCACCAAGTCGATCGAGGAGATCGTCAAGATGGCCACTGAGGACCACGACTACGGAGTACGCGTCTTCTTCGAGAAGTTCGTCGTAGAGCAGGAGGAGGAAGAGGAGAACGCACAGCACAACCTCGACCGCCTCGATCTTATCGGCGAGGGCGCTGTCGCCATCTTCGATCAGGAGATGGGTATGCGCGAGTAAGAGTAGCGTAGTATATAAGCGTGAGGATGGGTGACCTGCCTATCCTCACGCTCTTTTTTGATGAAATTGCGGAAAGAGATCTCTTATCGCAATTAGGGCACCTGCTGTCACAAAATTATGGGTACCTTTGGTCAAACACTAAAACCAAATCACAACACAATTATGAAATCAGATATCGAGATCGCCAGAGAGGCGAAGCTCAAGCCGATCCAGGAGATCGCTCAGTCACTTAATATCCCGGAGAAGGACTTCCTTCCCTATGGTCACTACATGGGTAAGATCAGCCTGGATGTCCTCAAGGAGAAGCAACACGGTGCCGGGCACCTGATCCTCGTCACCGCCATCACGCCCACCAAGGCCGGTGTCGGCAAGACTACCGTCTCCATCGGACTCGCCCTCGGGATGAATAAGATCGGGAAGAAGGCCATCGTCGCTCTCCGCGAGCCCTCCCTCGGGCCGGTCTTTGGCGTCAAGGGTGGTGCCGCCGGTGGTGGCTACTCACAGGTGCTGCCGATGGATAAGATCAATCTCCACTTCACCGGAGACTTCCACGCCATCACCTCCGCCAATAACACCATCTCGGCTCTCGTCGACAACTACGCCTACCGCCACCGCAATGACGAAGATGGTCTCTCCAAGATCACCTGGAGGCGCGTGCTGGACGTCAACGATCGCAGTATCCGCCACATCATCACCGGCCTCGGGGATGGTAATGGTGAGGTGAGCGAGACGGGATTTGACATCACGCCCGCATCCGAGATCATGGCGATCCTCTGCCTCGCCAAGGACATAGATGACCTCCGTCGCCGCATCGACAATATCGTCGTCGGGTACAAGAAGGACGGCAGCCCCTTCACCGTGGGAGATATGAAGATCGGTGGAGCGATCACCGTCCTCCTGATGGACGCCCTCCAGCCCAATCTCGTCCAGACGACTGAGAATACCCCCGCCTTCATCCACGGTGGCCCCTTCGCCAATATCGCTCACGGCTGCAACTCCGTCATCGCAACCAAGATGGCGATCCACTATGGTGACTACGCCATCACGGAGGCAGGCTTCGGTGCTGACCTCGGCGCCGAGAAGTTCCTCGACATCGTCTGCCGTCAGAATGGTCTCCAGCCTGCCGCCACGATCCTTGTGGCCAGCGCCAAGTCCCTCAAGCTCCATGGTGGTGTCAAGGACGCTGACCTCAGCACGGAGAATGTGGAGGCACTGAAGAAGGGCTTCACCAATCTCGATCAGCACGTGGAGAATATGCGGAAGTTTGGTCAGAGCGTCGTCATCTGCATCAACCGCTTCCCCACCGACACCGAGGCTGAGCTCGAGGCGATCCGCCTCCACTGCGAGGAGCTCGGCGTGCCCTTTGCCGTCAATAACGCCTTCGCTGAGGGCGGCAAGGGAGCGACAGAGCTGGCTCAGGTGGTCGTAGATACCATCGACAAGCACCCCTCCAAGCCCCTCACATTTGGCTACGATCTCGACAGCCCGGTAAAGGAGAAGATCGAGGCCCTCACGAGAGAGATCTACCGGGCAGATCGCGTGGTCTACGACAAGAAGGCGATCAAGGCGCTCAAGATGATCGACGAGCTGGGCTACGACAAGTTCCCCATCTGCATCGCCAAGACGCAGTACTCCTTCTCCGACGATGCCTCCCTCCTCGGGGCTCCGAGAGACTTCGAGATGCATGTTAATGACATCGTCGTCACCACTGGTGCTGAGATGATCGTCGTCATCATGGGCAGCATCATGCGCATGCCGGGACTCCCCAAGGTCCCCAATGCCGAGAAGATCGACATCGTCAATGGTGAGATCGATGGCCTGAGCTGATCGACCCTGTTATTAACTATAGAGGGGGCTGTGCCTATGCGACACAGCCCCCTCTATCCTATATATAATGGTGTATTCCATCAGTTACTGTAGCAGAGCTTGTCAATCAAACTAGTGTGCTCGGCTTTTTGGTGGGCTGTCCGACAACTAAGTTTTTGGTACCTTTGAGACGATAGATTATGACACATACACTCATTAGTAGTATCCATATATGAAAGGACGCGTACTTATTATCGGTGCCGGTGGCGTCGGTACCGTCGTGGCTCAGAAGGTGGCCATGAATAGGGACATCTTCGCCGACATCACCATCGCCAGTCGGACGAAGAGCACCATCGATGCCCTCGTGGCCAAGATTCCCGGTGGCAAGGACTTCATCAAGACCGCTCAGGTCGATGCGGACGATGTGGAGCAGCTCTGCGTGCTCATGGAGCGTGTACAGCCCGAGCTGGTGATCAATGTCGCCCTCCCGTACCAGGACCTCCCCATCATGGATGCCTGCCTCCGCTGCGGGGTCAATTACCTCGACACCGCCAACTACGAGCCCAAGGACGAGGCGAAGTATGAGTACAGCTGGCAGTGGGCGTATCAGGATCGCTTCAGGGAGGCAGGCCTCACCGCCATCCTCGGCTGCGGGTTTGACCCCGGTGTCTGCAGCGTCTACACCGCCTACGCTGCCAAGCACCACTTCGACGAGATCACCCACCTCGATATCGTCGACTGCAATGCGGGTGATCACCACAAGGCCTTTGCCACCAATTTCAATCCCGAGATCAATATCCGCGAGGTGACTCAGCACGGGCGCTACTACGAGGATGGCGAGTGGATCACCACCGAGCCACTCGAGATCCACAAGACGCTCACCTACCCTGAGGTCGGTCCCCGTGAGAGCTACCTGATGTACCACGAGGAGCTGGAGAGCTTGGTGAAGAACTACCCCTCCCTCCGCCGGGCGCGCTTCTGGATGACCTTCGGGCAGGAGTACCTGACCCACCTCCGTGTGATCCAGAATATCGGCATGGCGGGCATCGAGCCGATCAAGTACAAGGGCATCGATATCATCCCGCTTCAGTTCCTCAAGGCAGTCCTCCCCGACCCCAAGGAGCTCGGGAGCGACTACACAGGCCAGACCTCCATCGGCTGCCGCATCCGAGGGCTGCGTGGCGGTGAGGAGCACACCTACTACATCTACAATAATACCGACCACGCTGCGGCCTACAAGGAGACCGGTGCCCAGGGTGTAAGCTACACCACCGGCGTCCCAGCGACGACAGGCGCGATCATGTTCTTCAAGGGGCTCTGGAGCGGTCACGGAGTCTTCAATGTCGAGGAGTTTGACCCCGATCCCTTCCTCGAGGAGGTGGCTAAGCAGGGTCTCCCCTGGCACGAGCTGCACGACATCGATCTGGAGCTCTGAGGATTTTTTCATAGGAAAAGAATAAGTGACAAGCTATACTATGGCAGATAAGAAAGAGATGGGCGAGGACCAGAGCATCACCGAGGAGATCGAGGGCGCTGCCCCTAAGTCTCATCGCGTCGAGGCGGATCCCAATAAGCTCAAGGCTATGCAGGCGGCTCAGGCCAAGATCGAGAAGACCTTTGGCAAGGGCTCGCTGATGAATATGGCCTCTCAGGAAGTGCAGCCCATCGAGGCAATCCCCACCGGCTCCCTCACGCTGGACCTCGCACTCGGTGTCGGTGGCTATCCCCGCGGTCGCATCGTAGAGATCTACGGCCCGGAGTCATCCGGTAAGACCACGCTCGCGATCCACGCCATCGCTGAGGCGCAGAAGCTCGGCGGTCTCGCTGCCTACATCGATGCAGAGCACGCATTTGACCGCGTCTATGCCGAGGCCCTCGGCGTCGACCTCTCCCGCCTCTGGATCTCCCAGCCTGACGACGGTGAGCAGGCCCTCGATATTGCTGAGAACCTTATCCGCTCCTCCGCTGTCGACGTCGTCGTCATCGACTCCGTCGCTGCCCTCACCCCCAAGAGTGAGATCGATGGAGAGATGGGAGAGAATAAGCTCGGTCTCCAGGCCCGCCTCATGAGTCAGGCGCTCCGCAAGCTCGCTGCCCTCATCAGCAAGACCCGCACCTGCTGCATCTTCATCAATCAGCTCCGTGAGAAGATCGGTGGCTACGGCAATCCTGAGACCACCACCGGTGGCAACGCCCTTAAGTACTACGCCACCATCCGCATCGACATCCGCCGCAGTACAGCCCTCAAGGACGGCGAGGAGCAGGTGGGCAACCTCACCAAGGTCAAGGTGGCGAAGAATAAGGTCGCTCCACCCTTCCGTCGTGCAGAGTTTGACATCATGTACGGCAAGGGCATCGCCAAGTCCGGCGAGCTGGTCGACATCGCTGTCGATATGGGTATCATCGACAAGAGTGGCTCCTGGTACAGCTACGGAGATATGCGCATGGGCCAGGGACGCGAGGCGGCCAAGACTCTCCTGGAGGAGAATCCCGACCTCGCCGATGAGATCGAGGCCAAGATCAAGGCTCGTATCGCCGAGGACAACGCAAGCAAGGAATAGGTAGGAAAGGGCGTATTGACGGGTGCAGTTGGCATTTTCGCTGCTTAAATTCAAAAAGTTTGCTAACGAGATGTTTCATTCCTGTTAAGTAACAGATTTTGCCACCTTGATGTAAACGCCATTTTGTCGCACCTTTGCATCATTACAATCACAAGATGCGTAACCTAATCAATCTTTCTTACCTAACATCCTAATATTTTGTGGAACCTATAGTAAGGGTTGCACGGGAGTGCAACCCTTATTTTTCTCCACAGGAAAGAAAGGACCACACTATAGAGAGGGCAGATCCGTTGCAAGCGGGTCTGCCCTCTTTTTTTCCTAGTCCGCTCAGGTGGAAATCTAATACCGATATTAGAGACGACTAATATCGGTATTAGGCAACTCTAATATCGGTATTAGACAACCCTAATATCGGTATTAGTGGAGCGCTGATGGGAGGCGGGTCTTGAGCTTGGTCTACGGGAGGTCTGACTTTGGGTGAAATGTGTTTTTTTTCGTGTTGTAAGTCAGCGACTTGCGGGATCTTCGTAAAATATTTCCGAGAGAGGGCTTGCAGGAAGTAAGAAATGTTGTACCTTTGCACTCGCAAAGCCGAGAGGGATACGCTCCTGAGGCTCCGGCAGAGGTCGGGGTGAGCGGATCGGGAAAAAGAATTTTCCAAGTTGCTTGCAGGAATGAAAAACTTTCGTACCTTTGCACTCACATCACCGCCCGAGGGGCTGGGGATGCTGAAAAAGAGATCATAGACATAAAGATAAGACAAGGGCATCGCCCTTCTTAGAGATAAGGAGTGAGCGATGTGAATTGTGTAAGTACAAGACAAGAAAACAAGTAGTATACCAGTTTTCACGATGGGATAGTAATAGTGTCACTTCGTCTGAGACCTAGAGAGATACAACTTGGGTGAAAGTTTAAGTGACGATATATATACGTCAACGTACGAAACCAATAAAGCGAAGAGCAACATACGAGCAGCTCTTGATCCGCTTCTTGATAGTAGAGGAAGAAGAGCAAAGGAACAAAATTTTCTTAACAATGGAGAGTTTGATCCTGGCTCAGGATGAACGCTAGCGATAGGCTTAACACATGCAAGTCGAGGGGTAACGTGTTGGAAGCTTGCTTCCGATGACGACGACCGGCGGATGGGTGCGTAACGCGTATGCAACTTGCCTCACAGCGGAGAATAACCCGGAGAAATCCGGACTAATGCTCCATACACTCTCAGGGACCCATGTCCCTGAGAGGAAAGATTTATCGCTGTGAGATAGGCATGCGTCCTATTAGGTAGTTGGTGAGGTAACGGCTCACCAAGCCGACGATAGGTAGGGGTGCTGAGAGGCAGATCCCCCACATTGGGACTGAGACACGGCCCAAACTCCTACGGGAGGCAGCAGTGAGGAATATTGGTCAATGGAGGAAACTCTGAACCAGCCAAGTCGCGTGAAGGAAGAATGTCCTAAGGATTGTAAACTTCTTTAGCGAGCGAGTAAGGACTTCCACGTGATGGGAGTTTGAAAGTAGCTCGAGAATAAGTATCGGCTAACTCCGTGCCAGCAGCCGCGGTAATACGGAGGATACGAGCGTTATCCGGATTTATTGGGTTTAAAGGGTGCGCAGGTGGTCCTGCAAGTCAGTGGTGAAAAGCTGAGGCTCAACCTCAGCCTTGCCGTTGAAACTGCAAGACTTGAGAGTACATGATGTGGGCGGAATGCGTAGTGTAGCGGTGAAATGCATAGATATTACGCAGAACTCCGATTGCGAAGGCAGCTCACAAAGGTATGTCTGACACTGAGGCACGAAAGCGTGGGGAGCAAACAGGATTAGATACCCTGGTAGTCCACGCCGTAAACGATGATTACTCGAAGTATGCGATATGACAGTATGCTTCCAAGCGAAAGTGATAAGTAATCCACCTGGGGAGTACGCCGGCAACGGTGAAACTCAAAGGAATTGACGGGGGCCCGCACAAGCGGAGGAACATGTGGT
>NZ_JBWPWJ010000008.1:0-81011 GCF_056590575.1 Porphyromonas sp. C0041D3 | reverse complement strand
GTGGGGAGGGTGGGGCGGTCACCGGCGTAGTCACCGCCATGGGGCTTACGATAAAGGCGAAGTCTGTGATCCTCACCAATGGGACCTTCCTCAATGGCCTGATGCATATTGGCAGCGTGAAGATCCCGGGGGGACGCATCGCCGAGCCGGCCTCGCTCCGCCTCTCGGAGCAGATCGCCGGGCTAGGCTTCAGGACCGATCGGATGAAGACCGGCACGCCGATGCGGCTGGATGGTCGCACGATCCACTTTGACCTCTGCGAGCGTCAGGATGGTGAGGAGGGGTGGCACCACTTCTCTTTCCTCCCGGAGGTGTCCCGACTGGAGACGCCCCAGAGGCCCTGCTTCCTGACGGAGACGACGCCTGCCAGCCACGAGGTGCTGCGGCGTCATCTCGATGAGGCACCGCTCTATAATGGTCAGATACACAGCATTGGGCCGCGCTACTGCCCCAGCATAGAGACGAAGATCGTCACCTTTGCCGGGAAGGATCACCACCCGCTCTTCCTCGAGCCGGAGGGCGCCGACACGACGATGTATTACCTCAATGGCTTCAGCAGTTCGCTCCCCATAGAGGTACAGGAGGAGGCGATCCGGCAGATCCCTGCGCTGCGGGATGCGACGATTATGCGGCCCGGCTATGCGATCGAGTACGACTTCTTCGACCCGACGCAGCTGCACCACACATTAGAGACGAAGTTGGTCAAGGGGCTCTTCTTCGCCGGTCAGGTCAATGGCACGACAGGCTACGAGGAGGCGGCAGGTCAGGGCTTCGTCGCCGGGGTCAATGCTCACTTCGCTGCTCAGTCTCTTGCCAAGACCTTTACCCTCGCTCGGGACGAAGCCTACATAGGGGTTCTGATCGATGACTTAGTGACGAAGGGGGTGGACGAGCCCTACCGGATGTTTACCAGTCGCTCCGAGTACCGTATCCTCCTAAGGCAGGATAATGCCGACAGACGACTTACGCCCAAGGGGATAGAGCTGGGGACGGTCGGCGTGTGTCGAGAGAGGCGACTGGAGGCGAAGCTGGCGCTGATCGATCGCTTTGAGGAGCTGCTCAGGGACACTTCCGTGGCCGACACGCCCGACCTCGCGGCATACTTCGAGCGGGTAGGGGAGACACCGCTGAGGCATCCGCAGAGGCTCCGTGAGGTGATCCTTCGCCCCCGTATCACGCTGGATGGGCTGGTCCCCTTTGTCCCACAGCTGGCGAACTTCTTAGAGCAGGGTCAGCTTGCGGAGGAGGTTAAGGAGACCATCGAGGTGGAGGTGAAGTATGCCGGCTACATCGCCCGCGAGCGTCAGGCAGCCGAGAAGGCTCGCCACTTAGAGGATATCCGCATCGCCGGCCACTTTGACTACCTCTCCATACAGTCGCTCTCGACTGAGGCTCGGCAGAAGCTCGACCGGATCCGTCCGGCGACCATCGGTCAGGCCTCCCGCATCCCCGGCATCAGCCCCACGGATATCAATATCCTCCTGATACTCATGGGACGATAGTCCTCTTTGTTTCACGTGGAACGCCATGCTGATAGCCAAGAAAGACATACGCAACAGCCTATCCGTGATCCCCGAGTCGCCCGGAGTCTACATCTACCGCGACAAGGAGGATAAGGTGCTCTACGTCGGTAAGGCAAAAAATCTCCGCAAGCGGGTGGGGCAGTACTTCCAGCGCGAGTCCGACCGACCCAACGCTCGGGCGATGCTGCGCGTCTTTGAGACCGTGGAGTATATCGTAGTCCAGACGGAGACTGATGCGCTCTTGCTTGAGAATAACCTCATCAAAACGCACCAGCCACCCTACAATATCATGCTCAAGCATGGTAATTTCTACCCCTACATCTACGTCACGAGGGAGCGCTTCCCGCGCTTTGGGACCACGCACAAGCCAGAGCCGGGCGGCAGCACGGAGTACTATGGTCCCTATCCCAATAAGTCGATGGCCTATCAGCTGGTCCAGCTCTTCCGTCGGCTCTACAAGTTTCGCACCTGCTCTTTTAACCTCTCTCCGGAGAATATCGAGAGGGGAAAATTCCGGGTCTGCCTGAAGTACCACATCGGCCGCTGCAAGGGGCCTTGCGAAGGTCTGCAGACGGAGGAGGACTACGACAGGGACGTCCGGGCGGCTAAGGAGATCCTGCGAGGGCATATCACGGAGGTGAAGCGGGACATCAAGGAGGTGATGGCAAGAGCATCTGAGGAGCTGGACTTTGAGACCGCCCTGCAGATGCAGAATATGCTCTATACGCTGGAGAACTACCAGGGGAAGAGTACCATCATGAGCAACGTCATCGGTGATGCGCTGGTGGCCACCTATGGCTCTTCGAGGCGTTCCTTCTTCGTCAATTATCTCCTGACGAGGGACGGACGGATCATCTCGGGGCGCACCATGGAGTACCGTCGAGGGATAGAGGAGGAGGATGTGGAGCTCTTTGCCTCCGTCCTGAAGGACTTGCTCGATACGCTGCCTCTGGAGGGCACTCGCGAGCTCATTCTCCCCCTTATGCCGGAGTACCTCGACCTCTCTGCCTATCGCGTCACGATCCCTCAGAGGGGTGACCGAAAGCATATCCTCGACCTGAGCCAGCACAATGTGGATCAGTTCATCAAGGATAAGGACCTGCAGGCGGAGAAGCTCAACCCCGCCCAGCACAATATGCAGATCCTGCGAGACCTGCAGAGCTCAGTCGGTCTGCCTAAGCTTCCCTGGCACGTGGAGTGCTTCGATAACTCCAATATCCAAGGAGCGGAGCCGGTGGCCGCCTGTGTCGTTTTTAAGGGCGGTGTCCCCTCCAAGAAGGACTACCGACTCTTCCACATCAAGACCGTCGAGGGGCCGGATGACTACGCCTCGATGCGCGAGGTGGTGGTACGTCGCTACAGTCGCCTGCGTGACGAGGGGGAGGAGCTCCCCGACCTCATCATCACCGATGGTGGCAAGGGACAGATGGGGGTGGTGCGAAAGGCTCTTGACGAAGTGGGGGTAGAGATACCGATCCTCGGTCTCGCCAAGGACGACCGCCATCGCACCAGCGAGGTGCTCTATGGAGATCCGCCTCAGGTGATCGGCATTATGCAGCGCGGGCAGGTCTTTCACCTCTTAGAGAGGATACAGAATGAGGTTCACCGCTTCGCCATCACCTTCCACCGAAATGTCCATGCTAAGAGGTCGATCTCCTCTGAGCTCGACGCTATTGCAGGTATCGGCCCTGCTACTCAGAAGAAGCTGATCCGCACCTTCAAGTCGGTGAAGCGGATCCGCGAGTCTGTTTCTTTGGACGAACTGACAGAGGCCATTGGCCCTGCCAAGGCTCGCCTCGTCTGGGACTACTTTCACCCCGACAGCGAGGCCTGACGCCCTCTCAGCACGCCTGGGCCACACTGCTTTTTGGTTTCTCCTCCGTGCCGACCTCTTATTTCTCCTAAAGTGGTATCTTTGGTCTATGAGAGCAGTTATTCAGCGTGTGAGCGAGGCGTCCGTGACGGTTGATGGGTCTTTGGTCTCGTCGATCGGTATCGGGATGCTGGTTTTACAGGGAGTGGAGGTGGGCGACACCGCCGAGGATATGGATTACTTGGTCCGCAAGATCATTGCCCTGCGCATCTTTGACGACGAGGATGGGGTGATGAATAAGGACATCCTGTCCATCGGTGGGGATATCCTGCTGGTCAGCCAATTTACTCTCCTTGCATCGACGAAGAAGGGCAATAGACCCTCCTACGTCCATGCTGCCAAGGGACCCGAGGCAGAGCCACTCTACGACCTTATGGCGCAGGCTCTCTCCGATGAGCTCGGGTCAGAGGTGAAGAAGGGGATCTTCGGGGCCGATATGAAGGTCCGGCTACTCAACGATGGTCCTGTGACCATTTGCATAGATTCGCGAAACAGATGACCGACACACCCAGCCCCACACTTAGAGAGGTCCAGACCGTGGTTGACCAGTGGATCCACGACTACGGGGTCCGGTACTTCTCGCCTCTCACCAATATGGCGCAGCTCACAGAGGAGGTGGGCGAGGTGGCTCGCATTATCGCTCGAACCTATGGGGATCAGAGTGCGAAGTCCACGGACGACCTCTCCAAGGAGCATCTGGCAGACGAACTCGCTGATGTCCTCTGGGTCCTCGCCTGCATTGCCAATCAGACCGATTGCGATCTTACGGAGGCCCTTGAGAGGAATATAGCGAAGAAGACAGCTCGCGACAAGTTCAGACATTTATCCAATCCCAAATTATACAACCATGAGTCATAATCACCACGATAACGACTTCTTCCCCTCACAGGATAAGTACAGTGAGGCCTTCGGAAAGTTTACCTTTGACCTCAGTATGGAGGAGGTGACGACCAAGGTGCAGGAGTGTGTCGACAAGCACTATAAGGAGCTTGATACCAGAGATAATATCAACCTTATCCACAGTATGATCGACCTCACCTCGCTTACCTCTGAGGACAGCGAGGATAAGATCTATAAGCTGACTCAGCAGGTCAATAAGCTGGATGACGACCACCCTGACATTACCCCTGTGGCGAGTATCTGTGTCTATCCTAACTTCGCTCAGGTGATCAAGGAAAACCTCACCGTCGAGCAGTGCCACATCACCTGCGTGGCAGGTGGCTTTCCCTCGTCGCAGACCTTCCCCGAGATCAAGGTGGCTGAGATCGCTCTGGCGATCCACGATGGGGCGGAGGAGATCGACATTGTACTCCCGGTCGGCGCCTTCCTCGCTGGTGACTACGAGACCGTCTGTGACCAGCTGCAGGAGCAGAGACAGGCCGCCAAGGATGTGATCCTAAAGGTGATCCTTGAGACCGGCGCCCTGCAGACCCCCGAGAATATCGTCAAGGCGTCCATCCTCGCTCTCTTCTGTGATGCAGACTTCATCAAGACCTCTACCGGTAAGGGGTATCCCGGTGCCACGCCCGAGGCGATCTACATTATGGCCTCTATCGTCAAGCAGTACTACGATCAGTTTGGTCTTAAGAGAGGGATCAAGGCCGCTGGTGGCGTGCGTACGACGGAGGAGGCGCTCAAGTACCTCTGTATCCTCAAGGAGGTCCTTGGCGACGAGTGGCTGACCCCCGACCTCTTCCGCTTTGGTGCCAGCTCCCTGGAGGCGGACACGCTCAAGCATCTCCTCTGATATTTTTCGCACATCCTAATAGACCCGCAAGCTTTACCCTGTCGTGGAGCTTGCGGGTCTTTTTTTATCCTAATCGGATGCCCTCTTAACTCCACGTCCCTCTCTTTAGTGTCGCTTGTAATGCGAATATCCGGGGGTGTGACACTCTATACGAGTCGTATCTACTATGGCGTGCAGAACCGTTCGACTCGTCCGATTTAATAGCGCATTAAAAGGGAAGGCACCACAGAATGGCTGTGGGGGCTCGAATGCCCATCATACTGACCAATTGTGCTTTGAGTTGACCTATGTGACCAATTAAAACAAAAGGAGACATTGGGTAGTGGTTGAGGTCGTATCTTTGCAGTGCGAAGAATTGGGGATGGCACCATATCCTATGGCCCCGGGGGTGACGTGCCGGAGTCTTGCCGAAGCCTTTCATATCATCGTGAATAGTGGTGCGCTTACCACCCCTGTGTATGTGCCTGCTTTCTATCTGAAAAGCTCCTTTCTATCGCCCCTATTTTAGTCGCATATAGTCAAGGATGGGACGGGACTTTCTGCTATATTTGTGACTATGAAGTTGCTCACGAAAACGGTTTTTGCCTCGTCTATTGAGGTAAACCTCCCTCTGTCGAAGAGTGAGGGCATTCGTGCGTTGATCTCCTGCTACCTCCTTCGGCGGGGTAGGGGAGTTACTCAGATGCCCCATTGTGATCTCTTGGGTACCGATGCCCCGGAGGACCTCTACGCTATGTACGATGGTCTCCAGGCGCTTCTCTCGGGACACTCTGATATTACCCTCACTGCCTCTGCGAGTGTCGCACGGTTCCTCTTGGCACTTGCTGCTGCAGAGCGTCGTCAGACTACCTTTCACCTCACCGATGCTCAGTTGCTCCGACGCCCTATGGGTCCACTCCTCGACTATCTGCGTAGTTGTGGTGTCACGATCGACCTGACGGATGACCGGTGGGTCGTCGATGCGCGACGTCAGTTGGTTCCACGTGAAACAGAGATTGACGCAAGAGCGTGGGAGTCAAGTCAATTTATCTCTGCGATAATCTATTTTGCGGTAGCTCAAAACTACCCTGTGAGTATCCGGAGGCAGCATTCTGATCCCAGCTCAAGGTATATCGCCTTGACGATCGACCACCTGAGTCAGATCGGTGTAAATCTCACTTGGGAAGCGGAGCGGATCAAGTTTGAGCCTGGTCGGAAGATAGGTTTGACTACTCTTGATTCTTATGATCTGACACTCCCTGCCGATTACTCATCCGCTGCCTTTTGGCTGGAGTTGCAAGCGCTCCACCCGGAGATCCAAAAATTAGTTTTGAAGGGGCTGGATCCTAATTCATCCCATCCGGATGCTCGTGTGCTTGACTTTTTTGGACCATTTCTGGATGTCGTTACTACTGATCACTCTGTGCGACTGATCCGACGTCTTGAACCGACTGAGGTAGACCAGCCGCTCAATCTTGACTTGTCTCAGAATCCTGACCTCTTCCCCGCCCTCTTTGCCACAGTAATTGGCTTAGGAGTGCCTGCCACATTTACGGGACTATCCTCACTGGTCTACAAAGAGTCGGATCGCCTCAGCGCTTCGCTCTCTATCGCTCACTCGCTGGGATGGTCCGGTGAGGCGTTTGTCTCTCACTCCCCTGACAGCGTTACCTACACGGGCGTTCCACGTGAAACAATTCCCGGTAGTGTGACGCTCGATCATAGAGGGGATCACCGCCTCGCTATGGCCTTTGGCGTCCTTGCTACCGCACTGGAGGGGACGCAGGTGATGATACCGGATGATGTCGCCGTGACGGTACGGAGTTATCCCCACTTTTTTACCGACCTTTGCAGGCAAGCCCGTTGAACTTATGATGAAGTACAGACGTCGATCTCCTTGGCTCCACCTCTCTCTCCTGATAGGCGGAACGATTGCCATAATCTACGGATGCGCCAATAGGGTGGCCCCCGATGGTGGTCCCTATGACGACCAGCCCCCGAAGCTCGTCCGGAGTAACCCGGCTGAGCGAGAGCTCAATATCTCGTCCAGAAAGGTGTCCCTCTGGTTTGACGAATTTGTCACTGTCAAGGACCCGCTTAAGAAGATCATCGTCTCCCCGCCTCAGCTGCAGCAGCCGGAGATCATCTCTTATGGGAAGAAAGTGGTGGTCAACCTCAAGGACACCCTTACGCCCAATACCACCTACACGATCGACTTCACCGATGCGATTGTCGATAATAATGAGGGCAATCCGCTGGAGAACTTCTCCTTTGCCTTCAGCACAGGCGATCGAATCGACACCATGGAGATAGCAGGGACGGTACTTAACGCTCGCACACACGAGCCTATGCAGGGGCTCCTCGTAGGTCTTCATCCCGACACCGCCCCGAGGAGTGCCTTCCACGACACCACTTTCCTCCGCACCAGTCGCACGTCCGACAAGGCGAAGTTTGTGATCCGCAACGTCCGTGAGGGACGCTACCACGTCTATGCTCTGAAGGAGAGTGATGGGAACTACCGCAACGACATGGTTGGAACCGAGGGCGTTGCCTGGCTCGATAGTGCCGTCCTCACCACCTGCAAGCCCGACATTCGCCCCGACACCCTCTGGGTTGACTCGCTCACCATCGACACCATCAAGCAGGTCCCCTTCACCCACTATTACCCCGATGATCTTGTCCTGCTCTACTACGAGCCACGTGACCCAAAGCGCTTCCTGAAGAAGCGCGAGCGCCCCGCTCCCTATCAGCTTCGACTCACCTTCAACGCCCTACCTGACAGCGCCATCAACCTCGCCCGGGTCGACTCCCTCGCGCTGCCGACCGACACGATGAAGCCCCCTTACGTCATGGACAAGAGCAAGGATGGGGTCGTCAACTTCTTCTTCACCGACACCACTTGGAGCGCCCACAGCACCTTTGCGCTCACCTATCTCTCCGTAGATAGCCTCGGCCTCCCCGCCTACAAGAGCGACACCCTGCGCATCGCCTACAAGGCGCCCAAGATCGATAAGGAGGAGAAGAAACAGAAGAGTGCCCAGAGCGACTCCATCGCTCATGCTGTCGAGAGTCCTTTCTCCATCAAGATCGAGCACAAGGGTAAGGGCGGTATTTCCGACTCGATCCTCTTCGCCTCGACCCTCCCGATCGACACCTCGATGCTCCGCGCCTTCACCCTCTACGATGCCAAGGACTCGATCCTCCAGCCGATGCGGATCGACACCATCGCATTCTTTGACGGCAGCGTCACCTCGGGGCTGATCAGCGCCCGCCTCAGCTATGGCGGTCAGTACGAGCTCCACGTCGACAGCGCTGAGATCGCCGATATCTATGGTCACCGGCTCAATAAAACCGTTGTCGATGCCTTTAAGGTAAAAGAGAAGAGCGACTTCTCCTCCCTCCGCGTCACCATCCACGATCTGCCGGACTCGATCATAGGCGAACTCCTTACGCCGGATGACAAGCTCGTCTGGACCTCCTACAGCAAGGCTTGCGAACTCTTCTTCCCGGACCTCGATCCGGGGAAGTACGGTCTCCGCATCATCTATGACCGAAACGGCAATCATCGCTGGGACCCTGGGGACTACGATGCCTCCACCCAGCCCGAAGCGGTCTACTACGCCCCCAAGGTCTTTGAGCTTATGAAGAATTGGGAGGTGAAGGAGAATTTCTACCCTCTCCTGACACCGCTCCTCACGCAGAAGCCCCGGACGATGATCCAGACAAAGTTTAATGAGGAGAAGCGCAAGGACCGCAACAAAGAGCGCGAGGAAGAGCTCCGTCGGCGCCGAGAGGGTGGCGGAGACCAGCCCGGTGGCAATCCCTTCGGTGGTCAGATGCCCGGAGGTGCCCTCGGTGGTATGCGCCAAGACACCCGCCGCTACTGATCCCCACCTTAGGCGACATAGACCGCTGTAAGGCTTATGTAGGTACCCCCCCCCTCCACAGGTCTCCTTTGAACTATACCTCTCTCTTATACTATAGTCCTTAGGAGCCCCTTAAAAAAGAGGGCATTTCATCTTGATAGGACGACACACCCTCGCTAATGAAGGCAGAAACGGATTCCTCGGTGTAGGGGACGAAGCGGTGCTCTTGGATGAAGGTGGTCTTGACCTGATCGGGATTGGTGTGGGGGAGGTCCCCGAGTGCCTAAAGTCTATGGTGGGAGCATTGCTATAGTGGCTTGTATGCTCAGATGCAGACCAGTTGTGCTTAGAGTTGCACTTAGGAGATCGGTCGAGACACAAAGAGACATTGTGTGGTTGTCGAGGTAGTATCTTTGCAGTGCGAAGAGTCGGGGAGGGCCCCCTTTACTAAAGTCCCCGGAGGGAATGACAAGGAGATGCTAAGCAATTCTTTGATCAGTACTAGAAATCTTTCGTATTCCCCAAGGGCAAAAAACCTTTAGAGCACGCCTTTTTGAGAGATCAGATGGGGGCGGATACTGGGCTGGAGTTGCGGCACGCCCGAAGGGTGCAGCATTTCTTTCCCAATATCCATCCGTTAGAGATTTATTCCAATCAATCTCTCTGAACTGTGGATGGCGGTTTTTAGTCCTCTACCCAGCGGATGAGGGGGAGGTGGTGGCGGAGGAGGTAGTCGTTGGTCTTGGAGAAGGGCTTGCTGCCGAAGAAGCCTCGGTAGGCACTGAGGGGCGAGGGATGTGGCGCACGGAGGATACGATGGCGCTCGGGGTCGATGAGGCGCGCCTTCTGCTGCGCATCTGACCCCCAGAGGATGAAGACAAGATGCTCCCGCCGCTCAGCGAGGAGCTCTATCGCCCGGTCCG
This sequence comes from Porphyromonas sp. C0041D3, assembly GCF_056590575.1. NCBI lineage: Bacteria > Pseudomonadati > Bacteroidota > Bacteroidia > Bacteroidales > Porphyromonadaceae > Porphyromonas > Porphyromonas sp. C0041D3. The sequence continues at coordinate 71,100 of NZ_JBWPWJ010000008.1, read as the reverse complement.
TGAAGTGCTCCCAGCCCCAGCCGTGGTGGCTGCGCGGCTGGTGGGCGGTGACGGTGAGCGTCGCATTGGGGAGGAAGACGCCCTGTCGCGCCCAGTGGGTCAGGTCCCCGGAGAGGGGCTTCTTAACCTCGAGGTCGTCGGCCAGTTCCTTATATATATTGTCAAGGGACGGCGGGATCATCACTCCGCGGGGGACGGAGAAGGCAAGACCCATCGCCTGCCCGACGTTGTGGTAAGGGTCTTGACCGACGATTACCACCTTGACCTGGTCAAAGGGGCAGAGGTTGAAGGCATTGAAGATCAGGGGAGCGGGCGGGAAGCACTGCCCCTCGGAGTAGGCCTGCCGTACTCGGTCGGTCAGTTGACGGAAGTAGGGTTGCTCGAAGTCTTCTCTTAGCACCTCCTTCCACGAGGGCTCTATCTGTACGTTCATTGCCTGAGGTACTCCAGCAGTTCGGTCAATTCTTCCCCCACCCCCTTGCGGAGTGGGTCTTCCTCCTTGGCACGGGCATTGGCGAAGCGTGCGATGCGCTGTCGCATCTCGGGCTGACGCTCGGCGAGGCGGGAGAGCGCGCGGAGGATGTAGGTCGCCTGGAGTGGTCGCTCCTCGGAGAGCACCTCCTCGGCGCTGTCGAGAGAGTGCTTGACGAAGCGGGGCGAGGCGCTACCAGCGACGGCGAGTCGAGTCAGCACGACCCACGGCAGGACTGCTTCGGGAGACTGCTTCGCCACCTCCGTAGCCACCCGCTCCTCCTCACCGGAGCCGATCAGCAGGAGGGTGACAAATTGCTCCGCCTCCTCGATCGTGCGACACTCGCCGGCGAGCGTGAGGAGATCCTTGCGGGTCAGCTCCTCCCGGGGGCGGATCATCAGGGAGAGAAGGCGCATCTCGCGAACCTCCTTCGTCCACATCAGGTCGGCAAGGGAGCGGTCGCGGGGCTGCTCCGCAGCGATCTCCCGCAGGTCGGGCAGGCTGACGCCAAAGTTGATCCCGTATTGCAGCCCCTTGTCGCGCATACTTTTGGAGACGTCGCCACTCATCCGCTTGCGGAGTCGCTGCCGGATCGCATTGAGCCGGTCGTGCCACCTCCCCTCGCCGTAGACCTTGTGCTCCTTGCGGAGGAAGCCCTCCAGGGGCAATGCCAGCGTGCGGTACTGCTCGCTGTAGCGGAGATTTTGCTCGATAAATCCCTCGGTGTAGTCGATCTCCACGCTCTCCCCACGGAGCGAGAGTCTGGGATTGACAAAGCCGAGATAGGGTGCCATGCCGGTGGCTCGGTCGCGACGGATCGCCTCCTCCCTCAGCTCCGGATCCACCTCGGTGCCAAAGCGGGCAACGAGGTCGGCGGCCGCCTCGTAGTCGCCCCGGCTCTTGATGCGCTGCAGCTCTCGCAGTAGCTCACCAAAGATCTCTCTCAGCCGGTCGTAGTCGTGGATCTGGACGAAGTGCTCCCCATTGATCACCTCCAGGGTCACCGCCTCCGGGTACTGCAGGGCGTAGCGGGCGATGAGGGCACGGTTTTGCATATGCGCCTCCCTCAGCACGGTGTCCTCCCCGAGGCGGGAGAGCTGAGTGATGAGGGCAGAGGTAAGGTAACGGTCGTACTCCGCCCGATAAGCGTCAGGCGAGGGCAGGATCCCCAGCTCGACCAGCTTCGGGTCGGCGATGAAGTAGAGGGCATTGATATCCGCCCGTGCCTCCTCGATGCAGGAGTCGTACTCCCTCAGGTCGGCACCCGAGACGCCGGGGAGGAGCTTCCCCGAGCCGTGACCGATGATCTCGTGGAGGTCGGTGTGGAGCATGTCCGCCTCGGCACCATAGCGTCTCAGCCGTTCTTTCACCTCCTCACCGTGATAGAAAAGGTCGATCGACGCCGCACTGCGGTAGCGGTCGATGGCGAGGGAGATATTGGAGAGTGTGACACTCTTGCTCCCCACCTCGGCCCGCATACGCTCGTCATTGGGGAGGTTGATCCCAAGTGGCGAGGCGGGGTAGCTGTCTCCCGCCAGCATCACCACGTCGATGGCGCGGGCCGCACGCCCGAGGGGTTCTGTCCGCTTGTAAGCTTCGTCGATGGGCGACTGCTGCTCAAAGTAGCCCGCCAGCTCGACGATCCGGCGCACCCGCTCGGTGCCCTCGGGATCCTCCAGCTCCACGATCCCCTCGTAGGAGCCCTTCAGCCCGAGCGGATCTTCGTAGGTCTCGATGAATCCGTGGATCAGGTCCACCGGCTCCAGTAGCCGCACCCATGCCTCGCTGTAGTCGGCAAAGGCATCGATGTCCCCGCTCTCGTAGTAGGCGATCAGCGTCCGGAGGGTCTCCCTTGCCGCTTCGCTTGGGGCGTAGGAGAGCGCCGCGGTGAGCTGCCGGACGATCGCCTGCAGGGCGTCGCCGTAGAGCCCGTCGGTATAGGCGGTCAGCTCCCGTAGCTCGCCTTTTTCATCCTTCACGAGCCGGCTATTGAGTCCCGGGGCGATGCGGTACTTGTCTTTTCGCTTTTCGTAAAACTCCAGCGCCTCCGCTGTGGTGACGCCGGGGCCGTAGAAATTGACCGCTGACCGTTCCACTAAGGTCTCCCGATCCCCGTCCGCTCGGCGAAGGGGGTCCTTACTCGGGTCGAAGATCATCTCCTCCAGGGCGTCAAGGGTGAAGCCCTGCGCCTCGAGGTACGCCTCCACATCGTAAGGCAGCTGCAGCACCGCCTCGTGGAAGTAGGTCCGGCTAAAGGCGGGGACCGTCTTCGTCTCCTTGTAGTGGTGGTGGAAGCCGGAGTACATCCAGAGCTGCGTCAGGTAGTCCTCCATATCGTGATTGCGGAAGGTCCCCTGCTCCCAGATCGCCTCAAGGATCACCCGTGCGGCGAGCGCCATCGGGTGGTGCTGCAGGTAGAGGATGTCCCGACCGTAGAGGCACGCCTCGGCGAGGTGGTAGACGTAGCGATGAGCCTGTGGCTCCAGAGCCTCCCAGCCGGGGACCCGGTAGCGCAGGATGTCGATATGCTTGGAGTGGAAGACGAGATCGCCTGCCGTTGCTTTCAGTGTCATAGGAAAAGAGAAGTAGGTTACCTATCCCGATAGCTGCTGCCACCGATGAACTCCCTCAGGAGCGACCCATGAGGGAGCAGTCTCTCCGGGATCGGATCGAAGAAGCGCAGCTCCCGCAGGAGCCGAGCCGCCACCGGATAGACCGGACTCATCTCCGGCACCCGACTGATCGCCAGCTCTGCCTGCTGTCTCAGCGCACCGAGCTCGTAGACCATAGCGCTATTAAAGATCACGTCCGCCTCCTCCTGGTAGGGGAAGACCCACTTCTCCTCACCGGCACGCACATCAGGCCAGGAGGTAAGCGTCTCCTCGGGCGGTTTATTTCGATACTTCACATCCCTCACCATCCGCCGTAGCAGGCGGTTGTCGCTTGTGCTGAGCCAATTGTGCTTGTCGTAAGAGATAGCTGTCAGGGCGGAGACGTAGATCTTGTACGACGAGTCCTCCACGGCATCGGTCAGGATGATCGGGTTGAGCCCGTGGATCCCCTCGATGATAATCATATCCTGCTCAGTGAGCCGAAGGGTATTCCTCGGGTCCATCACCCGCTCACCGAGGACAAAGTCGTACCGCGGCATCGGCATCTCCTCCCCCCGGACCAGCCCCCGCAGCGTCTCCCTGAGGAAGGGAAGGTCGAGCGCATAGACCGACTCGTAGTCCGGCTGTCCCGCCTCGTTGTGCGGGGTGATCGCCCGATTGACATAGAAGTCATCGAGAGAGATCGGGTAGGGCCGGATGAGGTGGGTCAGCAGCTGGGTCGTCAGGCGGCGGGAGAAGGTGGTCTTCCCCGACGATGAGGGCCCCGAGATCAGCACTGCCGACACCCCTTTGTCCCGATGCAGGCGAGCGATGTGGGAGGCGATGGCAGCGATCTGCTTCTCCTGCTGTGCCTCAGCCACCTGGATCATCTGCGTTGCCTTGCCGGAGCGGATCAGGAGATTGAGCGGTGTCACATCCTCCACACTCAGTCCGGTGATGAGTCGATGCTGCGAGTCGAGTGCCTTGAAGAGCTTGGGCTGCAGTTCTTTCTCAGCGAGCCTCGTGGGATCCCGGCGATCCGGCACCCTGATCAGGAAGCCGTCATTGGCCGGCTCGAGGTCAAAGAGGTGGAGCTGCCCCGTCCGCGACAGCACCTGATGGAGGATATAGTAGTAGTCGCCCTGCAGCTCCCAGAGGACCACGGAGTAGCGCCCGGAGTCGCTGATGAGCGCTGCGGTGTCGACGTCCCCTTTCTCCTCCATATACTTTATCGCCTCCTCGGCAAAGAGCCTCACCCTATTTATCGGCAGGTCGGCATCGATGTACCTCTGGATGCAGGCGCGCACCCGATCCATCTCCTCCGTCGTCGGCCGTCGGTCACCTATGGTACCGTAGTAGCCCTTGGCGAGGGCAAATTCGAGCTTCAGAGTAGGTAGCTTAAGTTCCCTTGCGGCAGCAGTCAGCAGCAGTGCCAGGGTCCTGATGTAGGCTCTGCTGCCCTCCTCCGAGGAGTAGTCTGCATAGGTGAGCCTGCAGGACTCCACGATGGGTCGCTGGAGCGCCCACGGGTGATTATTCATCGTGGTGGCATAGGCATCGCTGATGCCGATCGCTTCGAAGTCTTCGCGGAAGCGGTCAAAAACTTCTGCCGGGCTCAGCAGCTCCTCCGTCGCGAGGCTCCGCTTGATCTGTGGGAGAAATATCGTCTTACCTGTAGTCATACTCTATCGCATTCACTTTTCCCAAAGGTACTACATTCCGCCCTATCCCACGTAGTCCCACTCTTCCCCGACTCCCTGTACTCCTGCTCTGCTGCAAAAGAGACGTTAAGTCTGTGGGTTAGGAAAAAGATTGATTAACTTTGCGCCAAAGAGGGTCACCACCCCTCAGTAGACTATATGTAGGCCCGGTATGAGTCATCACCACAGTCCCTGCCGGATACTCTGCATAAGAACCGGAGTTTTACCTTTTACAACTTTATAATGAAGAATCTACTATCACTCCAAAGCAGGCATTTCCTTCTGCTGCTCATGTGCTTGGTGTTTGCTCTTCCGCTGTCGGCGCAGAGCAAACTCACAGTGAAGGGCCATGTAGTGGACGAACAGAATGAGCCCATCATCAGCGCCACGGTGGTCGTCATCGGGCAGGCCAATATGGGAGCAATGACTGACATTGATGGAAACTTCCAGATAGCCGACGTCCCCTCCGACGCTACGCTACGCTTCTCCTACGTGGGATATAAGACGCTCGAGATCCCTCTGAATGGACGCACCTCTCTGACGGTGGTCCTCAAGGAGGATAGCGAGCTCCTCGATGAGGTTGTCGTCACCGCTCTCGGCATCAAGCGCCAGACCAAGGCTCTCGCCTACAATGTCCAGGAGATCAAGGGAGACCAGCTCAGCTCCCGTAAGGACCCCAACTTTGTCAACTCTCTCAACGGCAAGATCGCCGGCGTCACCATCAATACCAGCTCCGCCGGTATGGGTAGTGCCGCGAGAGTGGTCATGAGAGGAACCAAGTCCATCCAGGGCAATAACAACGCCCTCTACGTGATCGATGGTGTGCCGATCTACTCTCTGACCCAGGAGCAAGGCTCAGGTCGCTTCTCCTCCTCCGGCTCTACGGAGAGCGCTGCGGACATCAATCCTGACGATATCGCCTCGATCTCTGTCCTCACCGGCGCCTCTGCAGCCGCCCTCTATGGATCGGCAGCGGCCAATGGTGCCATCCTCATCACCACAAAGAAGGGTCAGGCGGGAGCGCCCAAGGTCTCCTATGCCATGAATATGGACTTCGGGCGACCGATGATCCTGCCGGAGTTTCAGAATCGCTACGGCAGTCAGGGCAACCTCCTCTCCTGGGGCTCACTGATCCCGGAGGGCGACCCGAGATGGGAGGTAGGCGACTTCTTCCGCACGGCATCCAATATGACGCACTCCATCTCCGTCTCCGGAGGTACGGAGCGCAACCAGACCTACGTCTCCGGCAGTGTGACCACGACGAAAGGTCTCGTGCCTAATAACAGCTACAATAGATACAATCTCTCGGCACGCAATAACACCTCCTTCCTCGAGGATCGCCTGACCATCGGCACCTCAGCGAGCCTTATATTCGAGGACCATATGAACCTCATCAACCAGGGTGAGTACATGAACCCCCTTGTGGCAGCTTACCTCATGCCGAGGAGTGAGAGCTTGGAGTCGGTCAAGAACTTTGAGAAAGCCGATCCCAGCCGCAACATTTATGTCCAAAACTGGGCGTACGGCAATGGAGACTATACCCTCCAAAACCCCTACTGGATTGCGTACAGAAACCTCCGCGGCACGAAGCGCGAGCGCTACATCCTGGGGCTGAATGCTAAGTACGACATCATGAAGTGGTCCGAGTCAGACTTTTGGAACATCGCCGGTCGTGTCCGGTGGGATCGTACGCTCGTCAAGTCTACGGACAAGCGCTATGCGACGACCGAGAAGACCCATGACGTCAGCAAGAATGGCTACTATGGCGAGCTGAAGGGAAGCGAGAGCCAGACCTACGCCGACCTCCTCACGACGGTAAATAAGGGATTTGAGCTGCAGAATGACTGGCGACTCAATGTCAATGCCACCCTCGGTGCCTCCATCCAGGACACCCGCTACGACGACACCACGTATGGCGGTCCGTTGCGAGAGGACGGCATCCCCAACGTCTTCAATATCTTCAATATCGATCAGGCTGCCCAGAAGACTAAGCCGATCCCTCACGGATGGATCGAGCAGACGCAGAGTATCTTTGGGAGCGTGGAGCTGGGACTCAATTCCTACCTCTACCTGACCCTCACGGGACGTAATGACTGGGCATCACAGCTCGCCAATTCGCCCCAGAAGTCGTTCTTCTACCCCTCCGTGGGTCTCTCAGGCGTCATTACCGAGATGCTGGATGAGGAGACCTACCAGAGGATCCGTCCGGTGCTCAATTACTTCAAGGTGCGTCTCGCATACAGCTCGGTCGCCTCTCCATTCCAGCGTGGTCTGACGACTCCGGTCTACCTCCCCGATGAGGACAGTAAGAAGTACAAGACCCAGACCTACTTCCCCATCGGTCAGCTCTATCCGGAGCGTACCAACTCATACGAGGTCGGTATCTCCTCTCGCTGGCTTAATGGCCTCATCACCCTCGACGGGAGCTACTACCTGACTGACACCAACAATCAGACCCTGCGCGTCGCCGCCTCTCCCTCCTCCGGCTACGATGCTGTCTACATCCAGACCGGTAGCGTACGCAACCAAGGAGTGGAGCTTGCCCTGGGACTTCACTTGGGCAAGGATGAGGGCTTCCGCTACGACGGCAACTTCACCTACGGATACAATCACAATAAGATCGTGGAGCTGGCCGATAACTACTACAACCCCCTCACGAAGGAGCAGGAGTCACAGCCCTTCCTCGACATGAATAGCATGGGCTCGATGCACTATATCCTCAAGAAGGGCGGCTCACTCGGCGACATCTACACCACACAGGACTTTACGCGTGATGCTAAGGGCCGTGTGCTGGTCAATAAGAATGGCTCCCTGAGTGTCTCCAACTTCAAGGACGACCAGATGGTCAAGCTCGGCAGTGTGCTCCCGAGTCACAACCTCGGTTGGACCAACGAGCTATCCTACAAGGGACTGAGCTTGGGCTTTGCCCTTACCGGCCGTGTCGGCGGCGTGGTCGTATCCATGACTCAGGCAGCGCTCGACCACTATGGTGTCTCTGAGGCGACTGCCGCAGCCAGGGATCTCGGCTATGTGCCGGTCGATGGCAGACCTATCGATCCTCAGAGCTACTTCATCGCCCGGGGTAAGAATCGCTTGGCGCAGTACTACGTCTACGATGCCACCAACTTCCGTCTGCAGGACCTCCACATCTCCTACAGATACAAGTTCCCCGCATCCATTTTCATCTCCGATGCCACGCTGTCCCTCTATGGGAGGAACCTGTGCTTCCTCTACAATAATGCTCCCTTCGATCCCGAGTCTGTCTCCTCGACGGCCAATTACAGCCAAGGTATGGACTACTTCATGCTGCCGTCCCAGAGGACTCTCGGATTTAGTCTAAGTCTCAATTTCTAAGTCACACACTTGAGCTCTTATGAAAAATATAAATCTTACCCTCACTGCTTTTTTGGGCTTCACGCTCCTCGTAAGCGCCTGCACGAAGAAGTTTGAGGACTACAATAAAGATCTCTCAGGCATCACGGAGGCAGAGATGTCCCGCATCCCCACCGGAGGTGCGGAGCTGAGCCAGCTCATCAATTGGGTCATCCCCAATCAGGAAAACGGCTACCAGATGGACTACGACCTCCCGGGTGTCCTGTCCGGCTTTGTCGGTTCGCCCAATTTCACCTCCGACTTTGCCCGATATGCCCCCCAACAGGGATGGAATGACTACCCCTTTAACGACACCTTCGGGAAACACCTCTACACTCAGTACAATGTCCTGAAGCGGAAGAGCGAGGGCGATATGACCAAGCCCTACTTTGCGCTCGGCACCCTCCTCCGCATCGCCATAGTCCACCGCGTGGCGGACTGCTACGGACCGGTGCCCTACTCCAAGGTCACCGGAGTGGATCTCCGCGTCCCCTACGATACAGAGGAGGAGCTCTACACTGCTATGCTTGCTGATCTCAAGACTGCCGTAGAGGCGCTCGATGAGACTCCTGTGGGGGATCTCTCGTACAAGGACTACGACACTGTCTATGGTGGCGACATGCGTAAGTGGGCCACCTACGGTCGCTCCCTGATGCTGCGTATGGCGATCCGCATCTCCGGTGTGGCTCCTTCCATGGCCAAGGAGTATGCAGAGTATGCGGTCCAGAAGGGCGTCATCGAGAGCAACGACCTGACGGCTGCCTTGCCCTCGATCGACAACCCTGCTGTCAAGATGAATGACTGGAACGACTCGCGCGTAGGGGCTGATATCGTGGAGTATATGCTTGCCTTTGGCGATCCGCGCACCTCCGCCTATTTCACCGCCGTACGTGGAGAGAAGCCCTTCGGCCTTCACGTGCCGCCCGTTAAGGGCTTTAAGGGCGATCCTAAGCAGGATGAGTACTCTCGTGTGAACGTTGCAAAAGACTCGCCCATCTACCTGTTTACTGCCGCCGAGGTCTCTTTCCTCAGAGCTGAGGGTAAGCTGCTCGGCTGGAGCGTCGGCGACAAGAGCGCTCGCGAGTACTATGAGGAGGGGATCCGCCTCTCCTGCAAGCAGTGGGGCGTAGAGGTAGGCGACTATCTCTCCGGTACTGAGACCAGAGGAGGCTTCCAGGATCCCGTCTTCCCCTCTGCGGATGTCCCTTCATTCTCGTCCGATATCACGGTCTCCTGGGATGCTGCTGCCGGTGACAAGGAGCGGGAGCTAGCTCAGATCATCACCCAGAAGTGGATCGCGCTCTTCCCCTACAACACCATCGAGGCGTGGTCCGAGTGGCGCCGCACCGGGTACCCCAATCTCCTCACCGCTACCGTCAATGAGAGCAAGGACTGTCAGGACATCGTGCGCAGAGCCGATGGTAAGGACTATGGCGGCATGAGGCGCTTCGCTTTCTCCAATGATGAGAAGGTCAATAACTTGGAGAATGTGAATGCCATCCTCCCCTCTCTGAATGGCCCGGATACACACGCCACCGATCTCTGGTGGGCGCTCAAGAAGTAATCCCCCCTACATCAAGATAGTATTGTATGAATAAGAATAGATATTTCATCGCACTCCTGCTGCCACTGCTGGCCCTCGGCAGCTGTGCGGACTGGACCACTCAGGAGCCCATCCCCGTGGAGGCTCCCGTACTCCGTCCGGCAGACAAGGTCGTCAGAGAGTACAAGGCTGATATTTTCTCTCGCCCCATCGTCATCGGTATGATGCACGACTGGTGCAAGCAACCACTCCACTGGCTGTCGGAGACCCCGGACAGCCTTGACGTGGTGATCCTCAAGGGGGTGACGGAGGAGCTCACCTCCACTCAGAGCTACGACCTCGCAAGCGCCCAGAGTGCCAAGCATACCAGGGTGCTTCTCGGCATGGACCTCAGCCAGTACGATGTCAGTGGCTCTAAGGAGCTCGACCGACAGCTCACTAAGGAGCGAATGATCCTCAATACCAAGTGGGCTGCCGCTGAGACTGAGCCGACACCCGAGGAGAGGGAGAAGGAGCTGTCCGCCATGACCGAGAGAGTGACCAAGGAGCTGCATGACAAGTGGCTCCGGTCCGCTCAGCAGGAGATCGTCAGAGGTCTCGGGCTACTCTCCAAGGCGCCCTTTGACGGCTACTCGATCAAGCTCCCCGTGGACTTTACGCTCTTTGACAAGGCCGAGATCACCGATATCCTCTCTGACCTCCAGAAGCGTGCCTCCTCGCAGAGGGCTGACTACCTCATCGCCGTCGAGAGCCCCTATGCTGAGGCTGCCTCCTTTGTCGAGAAGGCGACCTGGGTGCTCTACAGCTGCACCGCTGTCGACCCCACCCTCGCTCACTTCACCGAGCAGGCATCACTCTGGTCCGGCAGTCGCTTTATCCCCACCATCGATCTCTCGGATAAGAAAAACGCCATCGGCTACCCCGACAGCCCCATCTTCTCTGCCGACAGGATCTCGAGAGATAGGGAGCTTATCCACTGGACGTCGGCCAATAAGGCCGGAGTCGCCTTCGATCACATCGAGGTGGACGCCGGCAATAAGTCTGGCAAGGAGGGCTTTGCTCTCCTCAGGGATCTGATCAACGCCAATAGTCTAACGAAGTAAACCGAATGCCATGAAACAGATAACTCTGAACTCACTTCTCCTCTCTGCCCTCCTGGCACTCGGCTTGGCGGCATGCGACAGCAAGAGTGAACTCGAGCCCGGCTCCCTCACCGGCGACACCGCAGCGGTGCTCAATCTGGTGAAGGACGATGGCAAGATGGGTCAGTCCTCCCCCTACAGGATCACCAGCTTCGTGATCAGCGACCCGGAGATCACGTCACAGGACGTGATTATGAATGTGCAGCTCTTCAGACCCGCAGAGGAGACCCGCAAGGTGACCCTCACCGTGGATAAGGAGGCTGCCGACCGCTATCAGCACCTACAGGGTCAGGCGTACAAGCTCCTCGACCCCTCCATGATCACTCTCCCGGAGCAGGTCGTGGTGAAGAAGGGAGCAACCTACTCCGACAACTTCGCGGTCAAGGTAAGTGTCCCTGAGACCCTGGAGCCTAATACCAAGTATCTCTTTGCCATCGCGCTGACCGAGGTTGAGTGCAGCAAGGTGATACGCCCGATACACAGCATTGCTCTCTATACCGTAGAGCGCTTCGTCGAGTCCGATGACATCCTTAAGTCCGTTCGCCTCACGAGAGACCTCTACTTCACCCTGGCACAGCCCTTCGGCAACAAGGGGGACGAGGCCATGACCTTAGAGACGCTGATCAACGTGGAGAAGTTCCGCACCCCGGATGATCCCGGAGAGGCAAGCATCTCCACCCTGATGGGTGTCGAGGGCGGCACGCTCATGAGATTTGGCGATAGTGGTGTCCCCGGCAATCAGTTGCAGGCCAATGGCACAAGGGTCGACTTCACCTTTGAGACCGGCAAGTGGTACCACATCGCTATGACCATCGCCGACGGGATCACCAAGGTGTACATCAATGGTGACCTCAAGGCGACATTCCCTGGCCGTGGCTCGCTGTCCGGAGGCAATCCCTTCCTGATCGGCCAAAGCTTCAGCCAAGGACGCGGTATCCAGGCCCGACTCTCCGAGACCCGTGTATGGTCAGTCGCCAGGAGTGCTGAGGAGATCAAGGATAATATGTACAAGGTGGACGCCAAGTCCGGCGGGCTGCTCGCCTACTGGCGCATGATCACAGCTGACGGCTCCGTCGTCTCCGATGCCACCGGCAACAACTACGACCTCCTGCAGAAGGGCCAAGCCGCCAAGAGTGGCGATCAGCCTGTGGAGATCTACGAGGAGTCCTCGCCCATCACTATTGAGTAAGAGAAACTTTACGATGATTATTTCGATGAAAAGAAGATATACTGTCTCAGGGCTGGTGGCTCTTGCGATGCTGACGGCATCGTTGCTGACAGGGTGTAGCGAGCAGGAGCCCATCCTGCTACCTGCTCCCACGCAGTCAGCCACCACTCCCGCCCTCAAGCCCTACTCGATTTCCTCACAGGACGGAGATGAGCAATTCACGAGTGTCTACCACTCCAGGACGGTGGACCTGAGGGTCGCCCTCCCCTATGAGGGCTGCACGGTGCAGCTGCTTCCTACGACAGACGAGGAGGTCGGCGCGATCACCGATAAGCTGGAGCACTTCACGCACTTAGGTGCCTTCACTCTCCTGCCGGAGGAGTGTCGCACCACCGAGTGGGTCGATGATGCCGAGGATCCTCTCATCAAGCACCTCAAGGTAGCCCTCACCGGCATTGAGGATCTCGAGTATGGCTACTATGTCCTGCCGATCAAGGTACAGGCCGCAGAGTACACCATGAGCCACTACATACTGGTCAATCGCCTCGGCGATGTGGTCCCGCTGGGCGAGGCGACCAAGAGACTCCCCCCGGATCTCTTGGGCGGTCCCGAGAGGACGGAGCCGATGAAGATGGTCGCCTATGTCGAGACGAATGATAATGACATCAGGAACTACGGCAATCTCGTCCTCACGGGCAGCCGTCTCCCTGTATTTGACTTCATTGTGCTCTTTGCAGCCAATATGAATTACGATGCTGTCGAGGGAAGGAGGTACATCTCTTTCAACGACAAGCTCCAGCCTATCGTACAGCACCCCGAGATCTACATCAAGCCACTGACAGACCGTGGGATCAAGGTGATCGTCGACATTCTGCCCAATCACCAGGGCGTGGGGTACAATAACTTCCAGAGCTACGAGGAGGCTCTCGACTTCGCCAAGGAAGCGAAGATGTGGACCGATAAGCTCGGTATCGATGGATGGGATGTGGATGAGGAGTATGCCGAGTACGGGAAGCTCCCCTCCCTCGGGTACACCGAGATGTCTGCCCTCTGGATGGTCAAGGCCTTCAAGGAGGTCATGCCCGACAAGCTGATCACGCACTACGAGTTCAATAGCCCCTTCAGTGCCGGTCTGACGGACGAGGACGGGAAGTCCGCCAAGGACTATGTGGACTACAGCTGGTCAGACTACAGTGTCTCCTCACTCAGCTTCATCGATATGCCTAAGCTCAGGTATGGCAATAGATCCATTGAGGCCAATCGCTCATGGGCAGTGGCCGGAGCAGCCTCATCGGCTCGGGCGGTCCTCAGCTCCGGGCTCGGGCTCTTTATGTACTTCAATCTTAACCCCGAGGCGCTCCACAACGGCAGCCAGCTCGGATACCTCAGCGAGGTGACCAAGATCTTCTACGGAGAGTCCTGTGACTTCGTGGGACCACTCTACAAGGGCCCGGCTAAATGACCAAGACAGCAATGGATATGAATAAGATACTTAATGCAGCCCTACTGACTGCCCTTACACTCTCCCTGACCCTCCTCGGCTCCTGCAACTGCGGCGTTGACATCCCTGATGCTCCCCCTGCGATCACACTTGACCGCACCGAGGTGACCGTCCCTTGTGGCGGGACCGCTCAGGTCATCGTCACGGAAGGGTCGGGAGACTACTCTGTGGTACTCCCTCAGGTCTCTACCGCCACTGCGGTTACACATGGAGATACGATCATACTCCATGGTAAGGCTGATGGTCAGGTGAGCGGCGTGGTGAGAGACAACCAGTCCCGGATGACGGCTCAGCTCAAGGTCTCCGTCACCTCGGCACAGCAGCTCCTCCGGCTCTCTCAGTATGATGCCGGGCTACCCATCGGCAGCTACGTTACCCTGTCGGTACTCTCCGGCAGCGGAGACTACACCGTAGAGGTGGCCGATGAGGCCATTGCCTCCGCCAAGGTAGTACCCTCCGGGATCCGCATCGTGGGTCTCAAGGAAGGCAACACCATGGTCTCAGTCAAGGATAATGCCACCGGAGCAGTAGGCAAGTGTGAGCTTACCGTCTCTATGAGAGCCTTCAAGCTCGACCTGCCGGAGCTCCCCCTCACCTTCCCATACGGTGAGAGTCGCATCATCGGCATCCTCAGCGGCAATGGGACCTACAGCGTCAAGAGCGCAGACCCCGCTATCGCCGGTGTAGAGTATCAGTCGGGGCAGTTTGTCATCACCGGCATCAAGCCCGGTAAGACGACAGTCACCCTGACCGACGACATCTCCGGCGAGAGCCGGGAGGTGGAGGTGGTCATCACGCTCAAGCCACTCCTCCTTGACTTCCAGGCTGAGATGGTCGAGGTGCTCCAGGGCTACGACACCACCCTCAGGATCATCTCCGGCAACGGAGCCTACGAGCTGACCGCTGACGAGGCACTCTTCACTGCTGAGCTGAGAGAGGACCTCATCATCCTTACGCCTAAGAGCAATGGCGACGGTAAGCTGATCATCAAGGACACGAAGAGCGGGGAGACCAAGGAGCTCACCGTCCGAGTCCGCGACCTGATACACTCCGGTAGGGTCACCCTCACCTCCGTAGCGATAAGCGTGGGAGAGACAGCCAAGATAGAGGTCCTCAACGCAAGTGACTGGGACTACTATACGTGGAGTGTCAAGGACGGATCACTTGTCTCGCTCTCCCCACGAGGTGGATGGGGCGAGCCCTTCTCCTGCACCGTGAAAGGTGTCAAGTCCGGTAAGACGATCATACAACTGTCTACCAGCGACTGGGGCAGTGGTGCCAAGGTGATTGAGGAGATCCCGGTCACCGTCACCGAGTAACCCCTTCCTATACCCAGTGAGAAACGGGGGTGTGCCGAGATGATCTCTCAGCACATCCCCGTTTCTCATTCCTCTTAGGGATTGCTGATGCGAGGTCCTACTCTCCCTTATTGCGGTAAACGTAGTCGATGCCTACGAGCCCGCCCACGAAGGTCATCACCTCGCCGTAGGCTACCAGCACACTGGAGTCGATGATCCCCTGAGGGGGCAGCCAGAGGGAGGTGAAGAGCAGGGTCAGGCCACTGGCGCAGAGCATAGAGGCCCATATCAGTCGGAATCGGTTGTTTCTTTCATTCATAGTCGTATTGTGTGGATTAGTCGTTGCCATAGCATCGAGAGCAGCACCGCCACCATTAGGCCCACCCCGAGACCTACCATAAAGGTCCGGATGGGAGGGCTCCGGCGACTCATAGGTTGCTTTATGGTTGTCTCCCTCTTCTCTTGCGTCGCTTTGGTCTTCCCCACCTGCTTGGTGACCTGATGCCGTGCCAGCACTACCTTTTGTTTCTTAGGCGCCACAGACCTCAGCAGGGTATCGAGAGGAGTGGGAGGGGCATTGTCCCACCACTCGATCGTCACGGTGTCCCGGAGGTCCGTATTTGTGATCTCTCTCACCTCATGCTGCACCGCTGTCTGTAGCGTCTTCTCTCTGCTCTTGCAGCTAACCATCAGGCACAGCAGGAGTAGGAGGGCGATGCTCACTCTGAGATGACCCATGACTTATTGTAGAGCTTGGCGTCAAAGCAAGGACACAGTTTGGTCCACTCGTCCGGAGTGATGATCCCATCGTGGTTTCGGTCTCGCGACAGGTCCCGGTGACCCACGACGTAGGCATCGGGGTAGAGCTCCAGCAGACGGTGGATCAGCTGTGTCAGCGTCTGTCGCTGCATCGGTGTGCGAGTGTCGGCAGGCACGTACTTATGGTCCAGCCCGCCCTCGTAGCAGATGCCTATGGAGCGCCTGTTGAAGCCCCTCACGTGGGCACCGGGTAGCTCTACGGGACGCATACCATACAGCGATCCGTCCTTCGTGATGTAGTAGTGGTACCCGCACCCCCTAAATCCCCGCTGTACGTGATCCCGGATCAGCTGCTCGGGGGAGTAGTTGTCGCAGTTGCGTGTGGCGCTGCAGTGGATCACCAAGAAGTGAATGGCTCTCTCAGCGCGCCTGATCTCCTCCGGTCGGGTGAGTAGTGTGGGGCCATTATAGTCCTCCATGGGGTCGGGGGTTAGCTTTTCGGTCGCTATGGGTGAAGTGTAAGCTTGTGTCATATCGCTTGTCTTATTATAAGTTGAGTTGCTGTAGTGGTGAGGCGAGGAGGTGTCACCCTCCTCACCCCTGTGAGCCTTACTGGTGGGTGGTCTCAGGACCCTTCAGCGGGAGTGGTGTCACAGCCCGCCATTGCCCGACTCCTTATTCTCCTTAGGCGTCACGCTCTCGGCAGGCTTCTTATTGGCCTCCTCTGCCTTCTTCTTCTCGGCGATGAGGGAGCTGAAGCTCCGCACCGGCACGGTAGCCATCTCCGCCAGCATGATCGGGCTGGGCGTGTAACGTATGTGGACCTTCTTCACATTGCTTGAGGTGAAGTCCTTCTCCGTTGCGGCCGCCTTACTGCGGAAGCGTAGGGCAAAGGAGCCCAGCTCGCCCAGGCGCACGGAGAGTCCCTGGGAGAGGTACTCCAGCACCACCTCCGGCAGTACGGTGAGGACGGCGTTGACGTCCGCGCGGTGGACGGTAGATCGCACAGAGATGCTCTTGGCGATCTGATGGAGAGGTACGACGCCCATCATACGCGAGGTGGCGACAGCCACGCGGGGCATCTTGGCGTTGGGGATGGAGTTCTTGCGCTCAGTTACACTGTAGATAAATGCCATAATTGGTTTTTGTATTGCAAAGTAGATGAATAGTTAATAGACGATTCGCCGCTCCTCTTCGGCACCCGAACGAGCGGGCTTCTCTCCTCCTCACAGTAGCGTCTGCAGCCGCACTGATCTCTCGGAGGCTATGATCGGAGAGGGTTGTCGGTGATCGTGATGCAAAAGTACGATCCCCCTCAGGGGTGATTGTCTCTTAGGATCTCCTTCTGTCTCTTCGAGGAAAAAATGGTCAAGTTTTGCACGTAGGATGAATAATGCATACCTTTGCAATGTCTCGACAACTAAACTATGACAGAAGAAAAACAACAACAACATTCGGAGCCAATGCTCAGCACCTCCGATCTCCGACTGCTGGAGGAGATCAAGAGCTGGGAACCTCTCAAGGGGGACCTGGGCGGCATCGTTCCGGTCAAGCAGGTAGCGCTTCAGTACTACCCCGACTACCATCCGCAGAGCGCCTCGAGGGCGCTCCGTATGTCTATCAAGAGCTATCCGCTCCTCAGCCATGCCCTATCCTTAGTCGGCTGGACTAGTCCCAAGCGAAACTTCACCCCTCGACAGACTGCCGTCCTCGCACACTACCTCGGCACCCCATAGCCGTCCACCACTCCTATATATATAAGGACCCAAAATCCATCTGCGCTGTCACCCTCGAGCCCCTCCTCGATCGTGGCAGCGCAGCTCGCATACTATCAACCATCGTCAGCACTCCATCCGCAAGGGATGTCGAGGAGGGTTAGGTCTTGTGGAGGGATATGTCTACATTTGTGTGACCCACTCACTTAATACTAAGTACTAAGACTATGGACAAGAGAAAAGACTTACATGTGACCCACCGCAAGTCGGATGGGAAGTGGCAGATCCTCAGCGAGGGTCAGCCCAAGGCGCTCAAGCTCAGCCCCACTCAGGAGGAGGCGATCCAGGCTGCCCGTGATATCGCAATCGACCGGGGTGTCTCGGTCGTCATCCACGGCATGGACGGGAAGATCCGCGAGGTCTACTCCTACGACGATAGGAAGCAGAAGTAACGCCGCTCACGCTGCCTCTCCTGATTACCCTCCTGGAGATCTATTTTCGGGACCCCGCCGGGGGTGCTCGGGATGAAGGTCACCGAGCGGGAGCGACACCGTATCGGGGTCGTATCATAATGGTGAGACCCCGGGGAAGCATAGCCCTCTTTTATCCCACGACCCCGCCAGGGTGTCGCTCGTAATGGTGATCGTTAGAGGGACCGACACCCTGGCGGGGTCGTTTATCCCAAAATACATCCTCGTTTCCCCGGGGTCTTCGGCACTTCGTGCCTCGACCACCGGGCTATGCAGAACGGACCCCTACCGGGGTCCTCTGCTGTATCGTCACCTGGGGACCGACACCCCAGCGGCGTCGTATTGGAGTATTTGCGCTATATTTACAGACAAGGGGGAAGGGAGGAGCACCTTCCTTTTCCCTCCACTATAGCTGTACGTGATCATGAGCAAGAAAAATAATACTACCCTTCCCACGCTGATAGCCGGTGTCATCGCTATCCTATCCATCGTGGGGCTCCTCAGGGCGACTAATTGGCTGGTCTTCTGGATTTCCATCGGTCTCCTCGCTGTCTCGGTGATCGTGATGGTCCTCCTCGTGCTTAGGCCGAGGCGGGTCCGTCGCGCCGACTACGAGCAGCGTGTCTCCGATCGCATCTCTCACCGGGATCGCTAAGCCATGTACCGTCATCGCGCCATATCGTACGAGAGCAGCTTCGGCGAGATCCTCCGGTACCTCCTGGCACTGGAGCACGGTCTCTCTCGGGAGCAGATCCACCGCGTGCTGGAGGTGCTGAGACGCTCCTTTGACCGGGGTGCTTACGAGACGAAGAGCATCGATAGCCTCAAGACGCAGCTCCTCACCGCCGTCTCGGCCGTCGAGGAGATCGGTCTCCACTCCACCTCCCTCCTTGCCATCCTCCTCTGGCGTCCGCTCAGCTGCGGCGTGGTGACGGAGGAGCAGATCGAGCATAGCTTTGGTGCCGACACCGCTCACCTGGACCGCCTGCTCCTCCGTGTCTGCGAGGTGTACGACCCGACGGAGGTGATGACGAGCGATAATCTCGGGCGCTTCCTCCTCTCCTTTGCCGAGGATGTGCGGATCATCCTGATCCTAATAGCGGACCGGCTGGTTCGGCTGAGGCTGGCCGGTCATCTCCTCGGCGAGGAGGAGCAGCGGGTGCTCTCCGACGAGGTACACACCATCTTTGCCCCCTATGCGCACCGTATGGGGCTCTATGCGGTCAAGAGCGAGATGGACGACCTGGCGCTGAAGTACACCGATCGCAAGGTCTACACCTATATCAAGGAGAAACTGGCCCAGACGAAGGATGCCCGCGACGCCTACATCGCCGCCTTTATCGAGCCGCTGGAGAAGCGGCTGAGGGAGGCGGGGCTGAGGTTTCACATCAAGGGCAGGACCAAGTCCATCTCCTCCATTCACCACAAGCTCCAGGTGCAGAAGTGTGCCTTTGAGCAGATCTACGACCTCTTTGCCATCCGCATCATCCTCGACTCGGAGCCCAGAGAGGAGAAGGGCGACTGCTGGCACGTCTACTCTATCGTCACCGATATGTACCAGCCCAATCCCAAGCGGCTCAAGGACTGGATCTCGATCCCGAAGAGCAACGGCTACCAGAGCCTCCACATCACCGTGATGGGACCCGAGCACCGCTGGGTGGAGGTGCAGATACGGACTGAGCGGATGGATGAGATCGCTGAGAGGGGACTGGCGGCGCACTGGCGGTACAAGGGGATCAAGAGTGAGACTGGGCTGGATGACCTGATGACGGAGGCGCGTCGGGTCCTCGAGATGGGGGATAAGCTCCCCGAGGACGAGGTGATCAAGGACTTCCGGATGGATCTCTACGACGAGGAGGTGTACGTCTTTACCCCCAAGGGGGAGGTGCTGCAGCTGCCTAAGGGCGCCACGGTACTCGACTTCGCCTTCTCCATCCATACCAATGTCGGCAGCCACTGCGTCTCCGCCCGTGTCAATGGGCGCAATGTAGGGCTGCGGTATGTGCTGCAGAATGGCGACTCCGTCAGCGTCATCACCTCCGACAGCCAGGCACCCAAGGCCGACTGGCTCGACATCGCCCAGACCTCGAGGGCGAAGAGCAAGATCCGCAGCTGCCTCCGCAATAAGGACGAGGAGCGGGTGGCACTCGCACGGGAGGATCTGGAGCGAAAGATCCGTAACCGGAAGCTGGAGTGGGACGAGGGCGAATTTGCCCGCCTCATGAAGCGCCACGGCTACAAGGGCGAGAGTGACTTCCTCCTCGCTGTGGCGGACGGGCGCTACGAGGTCAATCAGGTGCTCGACGACTACAAGGCACTCCTCGAGGAGCGCACCGAGAGTGCCAAGGAGAGCAAGCCTAAGGTCTCGGCAGAGGACTACGAGCGGGAGACGGAGCTGGAGCAGCTCTCCACGGCGGATAAGGACGTGATCCTCATCGACGGCAAGCTCACCGGCATCGACTACGAGCTGGCACAGTGCTGCCACCCGATATACGGTGACCGGATCTTTGCCTACGCCTCTCGCACCGGCATGAGGATCCACAGCTACGACTGCCCCAATGCCACCGACCTCTTCACCCGCTACAGCTACCGCATCCACAAGGCGGAGTGGGCGGGCATCGCCGCCGATAGAGCCGCCCGGGAGGTGACGCTCAGGGTCGTCGGTGAGGACGACATCGCGGTGGTCAATAATATCTCCACCCGTATAGGGCTGGAGAAGGGCGTCAAGCTCAAAAACTTCCGCATCGAGTCCAATGACGGGCTCTTCCTCGGCTTCTTTACCCTCTATGCTGATGATGAGCGGTCGCTCAAGCAGCTTGTCCGACTCATCCGGCAGGCGAAGGGGGTGAAGTCCGTCGACCGCATCGAGTAAATTCACGCTAAGCTGATGGCAGGGGTGACGCATTTGAGCTGTACAACTAAGAAGAACGCACCTCTCCGAGGTGCTTCCCCTGCACACCCTCTCCTCGCCATCCGGTGGAGCACCCCGACAGGGGTGCCTTTTGCGTAGCCCGGGTGTCGAGGCACGAAGTGCCGAAGACCCCGGGTTTCCTGCGATACGCCTTATCTATCCGACCCCGATAGGGCGTCGGTCCCTCCGGCGATCACCATTACGACCGACCCCTGGCGGGGTCGAGGGGAGAGGAGGATATCGCTTTTCCCGGGGTCGTCGGGGCTACGCCCCTCCGACCGCCGGGCTATGAAGAACGCACCTCTCCGAGGTGCCTGCATTGACCATATATTTCCAGATCCGTCCGATACGGGAATATCTCTTAGGATCCCATCCGGTGGAGCACCCCTGCCGGGGTGCCTCGCTCCCCACACTTCACAACGAGTTAAGTGGCTTCTGTACGACTCAAGTACCCCCTCTCACGCCATCAGCTTAGCGTGAGAGGGGGTACTTGATTTGTTGGGTGGGTCGCCCTATGCCTCCTTCCGGAGGAGCTCTGTCAGGAAGAGGTCCAGCTCCTCGCTCGCTCCCTTGAGGAGCTTGTCGTGCCGGATCCCGTCCCAGGTGCTGTCGCTGTGGGAGTAGAGTGTCTTGTCCTTAGCCCCGCCGCTCTGGTAGACGATCGTGACGTCCATCGCAAAGGGGTGCTGCTCAAAGAATCCTGCCGCCGCCAGCCGCCGGAGTGCCTCCCGGACGGTCAGGAGTGCCTCCTGCTCCGTCACCACGGCACGCTCCCCATCCTCGGAGAGCCAGCCATAGACCACCTCACTATCGCTCTGACCGCTATCCGAGGAGAGGAGTATCTCCCCCTCGACGAGGTCAAAGGAGGTGATCACCTTGTGGACCGACAGGCAGCCGCCCGTCAGCAGCGTCTCACGGAAGTGCCCGAAAAACTCCGCCACGATAGCGGCGGTACTCATCACCTTGTCATGAATCTCTGACTCCATATCGTGCCTTGATTACTTAGGGGGGGGGATGGCTTACTGCTGCTGCTCGAGGAGGTCGAGACGCTCTTGGGCGCTCTTCAGCTTCTCCGTCGCATCGGAGACCTTCTTCCGCTCCATATCGACGACAGCCTGCGGGGCGTTGTTGACAAAGCCCGGGTTGCTCAGCTTCTTCTCTATCCCGGCTATAAATCCGGTGTAGTGCTTGATGTCCTTCCTCAGCTTCTCGATCTCGCCCGAGATGTCGATCAGCCCGCGGAAGGGGACGCCATAGACGGTCGTCTCCACGAGGAAAGTCTCCACCTCAGCGTCTCCGCTCGTCGGTGCGACGGTGAAGTCGGAGATATTGGCGAGCTTGCGGATCACCGCCTTGGAGGCATCGCTCAGGCGATCCTCCGGCATCAGCAGCTCCACCGCCTCGCGGGGTGATACGCCGTGGTGGGCGCGTAGTCCGCGGACGCCGGTGATGATGTCGCTCGAGAGCGCCATCTGGTGGAGGATCTCCCGGTCAGGCTCCGACTCGGCAGGCAGCTGCTGCGTCATGATGCTCTCCCCGTCTGCGCGGTCGGCAAGGTTTTGCCACAGCTCCTCGGTGATGAAGGGCATAAAGGGGTGCAGGAGGAGCAGCAACTGCTCGAGATAGCCCTTCGTGGCGGTAAGCGTTGCGCTGTCGATCGGCTTGCCGTAGTCCGGCTTCACCAGCTCGAGGTAGGTGCCGGAGAAGTCGTCCTTGACCACGCGGTAGAGCAGCATCATCGCGTCGCTGATGCGGTACTTGGCGAAGTGGTCGTCGAGCGTCTTGCGGGTGTCGCTCAGCACCTCGGCAAACCACCGTACAGCGGCCGCCTGGGCAGCGCTTTGCTCCACCGTCTCGCTCTCCTGCCAGCCCTGTACGAGGCGGTACGAATTCCAGATCTTATTGCTGAAGTTGCGCCCCTGCTCGCACATAGACTCATCGAAGAGGATGTCGTTGCCGGCATTGGTGCAGCTCATCAGTCCCATCCGGACGCCGTCGGCGCCATACTCCTTGATCAGCAGGAGCGGGTCCGGGCTGTTGCCCAGCTGCTTACTCATCTTGCGTCCCTGGTGATCGCGGACAATGCCGGTGAGGTAGACGTCCCCGAAGGGCTTCTTCCCCATATACTCATACCCTGCCATGATCATGCGGGCGACCCAGAAGAAGAGGATGTCCGGTCCGGAGACGAGGGTCGAGGTGGGGTAGTAGTACCGGAGCTCCGCATTCTCCGGATCCTTGATCGGATTGGCGAAGACGCTCATCGGCCAGAGCCAGGAGGAGAACCAGGTGTCCAGCGTGTCCTCGTCCTGCTTCAGGTCAGCATCGGTGAGGGCCGGGTCGATCTTGTGAGCCTCCTCGAGCGCCACGGCGCGGCTCTCCCCCACGACGATCTGCCCATCAGGTAGGTAGTAGGCGGGGATGCGGTGCCCCCAGTAGAGCTGACGAGAGATATTCCAGTCGTGGATATTCTCCATCCAGTGCGCGTAGATGCTCTTAAACTTTGGCGGCACCAGGCTCACCTCGTCCTTCATCACCGCCTCATAGGCTGGCTTGACGAAGTGGTCCATCCGGAGGAACCACTGGGTGGAGAGCTTCGGCTCGATCGGCACATCGGTCCGCTCGGAGAAGCCGACCGTATTGTCGTAGTCCTCCACGTGGTCCATTGCCCCGATCTCCTCCAGCTCTTGGGCAAAAGCGTCCCGCACCTCAAAGCGGTCACGCCCCTCGTACTTGCCACCAAAGCTATTCAGCGTCCCATCGTCACTGAAGACGTCGTACTTAGGCAGGTGATACCGCTCACCGATGGCGTAGTCGTTGATGTCGTGACAGGGGGTGATCTTGAGGCAGCCGGTACCGAAGTCTATGTCCACGTAGTCATCCATAATGATCGGGATCTCGCGACCCACGCCCGGCACGATGACATGCTTGCCCTGGAGGTGGGTGTACCGCTCATCGGAGGGATTGATGCAGACCGCTGCATCGCCGAAGATCGTCTCCGGGCGGGTCGTCGCCACGAGGACGTACTGCTCCGGATCCTCCACGATGGCGTAGCGGACGTAGTAGAGCTTGGAGTGCTCCGCCTTATGGATCACCTCCTCATCGGAGATCGCCGTCTTAGCTGCCGGATCCCAATTCACCATCCGTATGCCACGGTAGATCAGCCCCTTGCGGTAGAGGTCGCAGAAGACATCATTCACCGTCTCGCTTCGCTGCTCGTCCATGGTGAAGGCGATGCGATCCCAGTCGCAGGAGGCGCCGATCTTCTTGAGCTGGCTGATGATGATCCCGCCGTGCTCATGCGTCCAGTCCCACACCTCGTCGAGGAATTGCTCGCGCGTGAGGTCGCTCTTCTTGATCCCCTGCTTCGCCAGCTTGGCCACCACCTTCGCCTCCGTAGCTATGGAGGCGTGGTCGGTCCCGGGGACCCAGCAGGCGTTGAAGCCGGTCATCCGCGCCCGCCGGACGAGGATGTCCTGGAGGGTGTTATTGAGCATATGCCCCATATGGAGCACGCCGGTGACGTTGGGCGGGGGGATGACGACGGTGTAGGGAGGTCTATTGTCCGGATGAGAGGCGAAGAGCTTATGCTCCGTCCAGTATCCATACCACTTATCCTCCACCTGGGAGGGATCGTACTTAGCGCTTAGTTCGTGCGACATATCTCGTCTGTAGTTATCTGTCTTTAGATGACAAAGATAAGACAATTTCCCCGCCTAAGCCCCCTCTTGCCGTCTCATCCAATAGGGGTGGCACTTGTAATGGCGATCGCCAGAGGGAGCGACACCCTGTCGGGGTCGTGTCATAAAGGTGGAACGCAGGAAACCCGGGGTCTTCGGCACTTCGTGCCTCGACACCCGGACTAGGAAAAGCGGACCCCTACCGGGGTCCCAGGCTGGATCGGTCGGCTGGATCGGTCGGCTGGATCGGTCGGCTGGATCGGCATGTGGGATCGGCATACGGGATCGGTCGGCGGGGCGGACCTTTTAGGCAAATGCCGGCTGTTTAGAGCACCGTCCGACTTGTCCGATCCGTCCGACTCGTCCGATAAGACAGCTCTCCTTAGCATACAGAGAGGGGGCACAGCGCAGATCTCTCTCTCTGCGCTGTGCCCCCTCAGGTATCAGGGACGGGAGGGATTACCTCTCCTCCTTCATCGCATTCTCATTGGAGATAAGCTCGCCTGCGGGGATGTAGCAGCAGACGAGGTTGCGATCGCCGTAGCCGTCATTGACGCGCGCGACATTGACCCAGTGCTTCCAGTCGTGGAGGTAGGGGAGGTCAAAGGCAGCCTTTTCCCTCGTGTAGGGGTGGCTCCACTCGTCGGTGGCCACCTCGTAGAGGGGGTGGGGGGCATTCTTGAGGACATTATCCTCCACGTCAGCCTTGCCATCCATGATCTCCTGGATGTCGGCGCGGATGCGCTTCATCACCTCGACGAAGCGGTCGAGCTCCTTGAGGCTCTCACTCTCGGTCGGCTCCACCATGAGGGTGCCGTGGACGGGGAAGGAGAGCGTCGGGGCGTGGTAGTTGTAGTCCATCAGTCGCTTGGCGATGTCGAGGTCGGTGATGCCGACGGCGCCAAAGTTGCGGCACTCGACGATGCACTCGTGACCGACGAAGCCGGTCTCACCGCGGTAGAGGACGCCGTAGTCCTCCTGCAGACGGGCGGAGAGGTAATTGGAGTTGAGGATCGCTCCGGCGGTGGCAGCCTTGAGTCCCTTAGCGCCCATCATGCGGATGTAGGCGTAGGTGATGCCGAGGATGCCGGCGCTACCGAAGGGCGCTGCGGAGACGGGGATGCGATCCTCGCCGTGCATCAGCGGGTGAGAGGGCTTGTAGGGTGCGAGCTTGCTCGTCATGCAGATGCAGCCCTCACCGGGACCGCCACCACCGTGGGGGATGGCAAAGGTCTTGTGGAGGTTGAGGTGGCAGACGTCGGCACCGATGAAGCCGGGGTTGGTCCAGCCGCACTGACCATTCATATTGGCACCATCCATGTAGACCAGACCGCCACGCTCGTGAACGATCTTGAGGAGCTCACGGATGTGTACCTCGAAGATGCCGTACGTACTCGGGTAGGTGATCATGGTGCCGGCGAGGCGGTCCTTGTGCTGCTCCGCCTTGGTGCGGAAGTCCTCTACGTCGATCTCGCCATTCTCCGTCGACTTGACGATCACCGGCTCCAGTCCGGCGAGGGAGGTGGAGGCGGGGTTGGTGCCGTGAGCCGACTCGGGGAGGAGGATCACCTTGCGGTCCTCCTGTCCGTGGTCGATGAAGTACTCGCGGATGGTGCGCAGACCGGCGTACTCGCCGGCGGCACCGGAATTGGGCATAAAGGAGATGTCGTCAAATCCTGTGATCGTGCAGAGCATCTTGCCGAGGCTGTCGATCATCTCGAGGTAGCCCTCCACCTGCTCTGAGGGAGCGTAGGGGTGGATGCAGGAGAAGTGGGCATTGGAGAGGATGAAGAGGGACGCGGCAGGATTGAGCTTCATCGTGCAGGAGCCGAGGGAGATCATCGAGTCGGCAAGGGAGAGGTCACGCCGACCGAGACGGGTGCAGTAGCGCATCAGCTCGGTCTCGGTGTGGTAGAGGCTGAAGACCTCCTGCTGCATGAAGTCGCCCTCGCGACGGACCTTCTCGTCCATCGGCAGCCACTCTGCGGGGATCTCCGGCACGTCGACCTCAGAGTCGGCCTTCTTCGCCTCAGTGAAGATGTAGAAGAGGGTAGCGAGGTCGCTCACCTCCGTGGTCTCATCGAGGGAGATGCCGATGGAGGTGCCGTCGGCGAAGTAGCGGAAGTTGCAGCCACTCTCCTCGGCGATGCGACGGATGGCGGCCACCTCCTCCTCGGAGAGGTCGACGATCTTGAGGGTGTCGAAGTAGAGCGTATTGGCCTGCTTGTAGCCAAGCTTGCGGAGCTGGCGATCGAGGATCACGGTGTAGGTGTGGATCCGCCCAGCGATGTCCTTGAGTCCCTCCGGTCCGTGATAGACGGCATACATGCCGGCGATGGTGGCGAGGAGTGCCTGAGCGGTACAGATATTGGAGGTGGCGCGCTCGCGCTTGATGTGCTGCTCGCGGGTCTGGAGGGCGAGGCGGAAGGCCTTGTGATCCAGACGGTCGACGGTCACACCTATGATGCGTCCTGGGATGATGCGCTTGTACTCATCGGTGGCGGCGAGGTAGCCGGCGGAGGGACCACCGAAGTACATAGGCACGCCGAAGCGCTGAGAGGAGCCGAAGACAATGTCGGCACCCAGCTCACCGGGAGGGGTCATCAGCACGAGGGACATCAGGTCGGCGGCGACAGCGACACGGACGCCGGCCTTCTTTGCCTTCTCGAGGAAGCTCTTAAGCTCGATCACCTGACCATTGTCATTGGTATACTGGACGACAGCGCCGGCGAAGGTCTCGTCGAGGGTGATCTCATCGGGACAGCCGTAGACCAGCTCGCAGTCCCACTGCGAGGCGCGCGTCTCGATGACGCGGCGGGTGGTGGTGAAGAGGTTGTTGGAGACGAAGATCTTCGTCTTGGTCTTCTCCTCAGCCCGCTTACGGACATTCAGCAACATGGCGCATGCCTCGGCAGCTGCGGTCGCCTCATCGAGGAGGGAGCAATTGGTCAGCGGGAGACGGGTAAGCTCGGTGATGACGGTCTGGAAGTTGAAGAGCGCCTCCAGTCGGCCCTGCGACACCTCAGCCTGATAGGGCGTGTAGGAGGTGTACCAAGCGGGGTTCTCGAGGATATTACGCTGGATGACAGCGGGGGTGCAGGTGTCGTACCAGCCCATACCGATGTAGGAGGAGAAGATCTGATTCTTCTCGCCCAGCTCATTGATGTGCTCGATCAGCTCGCGCTCGCTCATCGGCTCGGGGAGGTCCAGCTCCTTGTCGAGCAGGATGTCCGATGGCATGACACGATGGATGAGGTCGTCGACGCTCTTGACGCCGATGGTCTCGAGCATCCTCTTCTTCTCCTCGGGGTCGGTGACGCCGATCTCGCGGATGCTGAAGTCAGTTGTATTCATGAATCGATTGTGTAAGTATTTGGTTAGATGATTTTTAGTGGCAAAAGGTCAGAGCCCAAACTCCGACAGTGTAAAATTAGCCATTTTCCCCGAGAGAATAAAAAGAAGCGCCCCCTCAACCGACGGGTCGGCCGGCGTGGCACCCCGAGGGGTGCGTTTTTCGTAGCCCGGTGGTCGGAGGGGCGTAGCCCCGACGACCCCGGGAAATCATAGCCCTATTCATCCCCTCGACCCCGCTAGGGCGTCGCTCGTAATGGAGAGCTCTTGGAGGGACCGACACCCTATCGGGGTCGTATCATAAAGGTGAGACGCAGGAAACCCGGGGTCTTCGGCACTTCGTGCCTCGACCACCGGGCTATGAAAAAATGACCCCTCCCGGGGTCCCCTGCTGGATCGGCTGTCGGGGCAGACCTCCTTGGCGGATCCCAGTTGTCTCTTGCGCTGTCCGACCGGTCCGACCGGTCCGATAAGGCAGCGCATCCGGCGGGGCGGATCTCCTTGGCGGATCCCAGGTGTCTCTTGCGCTGTCCGACTCGTCCGACTCGTCCGACTTGTCCGATAAGGCAGCGCGGCAGGCGGGGCGGATCTCCTTGGCGGATCCCAGGTGTCTCTTGCGCTGTCCGACTCGTCCGACCGGTCCGACTTGTCCGATTCGTCCGATAAGGCAGCGCAGAGGGGGCAAAAATCTAATACCGATATTAGGTGCGACTAATATCGGTATTAGTGATCTCTAATATCGGTATTAGAGTTTTCTTTTACCGGTATTAGATTTCTCCCACAGAAAAGGGGGGGGGAGGACAGGGTTGCCTTGGGACTATCGGTGGAGGAGGTGCTCCTCGCGCTTTGACTCGATCCAGCGGGCCACGATGCGGGGGTAATGGTCGCGCTCGAGGAGGTGGATCTTGGCGGCGATATCCTCTGGTGTATCCTCGGGGCTGATCTCGGTACGTGCCTGATAGATCGTCCGCCCGCGGTCGTACTGCTCATCGATCTCGTGGATCGTGATGCCGGTCTCCCGCTCGCCGGCGGCGTGGACCGCCTCGTGGACGTGCATGCCGTACATCCCCTTGCCCCCATACTTGGGCAGGAGTGCGGGGTGGATATTGAGGATCAGACCCGGATAGGCCTCGAGGAGGAAGTGCGGGATGAGCGCCATGTACCCCGCCAGCACGATCGCCTCCACTCCTCGCTCACGGAGGTAGGGCAACAGCACCTCAGGGTCGGCCAGCTCATCGCGGGTGAAGTACTTCACCTCGATCCCTAGCTGCTCTGCTCGATGGCGCACATAGGCCTCTCGGCGGTTGATCACCACGCAGGCGACGGAGAGCGCTGCCTCCGGGTGGGCGGCGAGGTACTCAGCGATCTGCTCCATATTGGTCCCGTTGCCGGAGGCAAATATTGCTATCTTAGTCATAACGTGAAAATGCACGAACTTATTTCATTGTGCAAATAATATGTATCTTTGCTTTGTCAAAGGGTGAGGTATGCCGTGCGTTGCTCCCATCCTTGTGAGACAAAGATACGTTTTTTCAATACTTAATTACTAAATAGACATACCAATATGACACGTGACGAAGTCGCAAAGAAGGTAGAGGACATCATCGTTGACAAGCTTAATGTCGATGCCTCTGAGGTAAAGGATGAGGCTAATTTCACCCTGGACCTGGGTGCAGACTCTCTCGACACCGTGGAGCTGATCATGGAGTTTGAGAAGGAGTTTGATATCAAGATCGAGGACGACGAGGCTCAGAAGATCCAGACCGTCGGCGATGCTGTGGATCACGTCCTGGAGGCTGTCAAGGATCGCTAATCATCGATCAACGGAGCCTCTGTCGTAGGGGCTTTGTGCCTCGGAGAGAGCTGTCCCGATGCCGGTACGGCTCTGTCCGCCTGACAGATCATAGGGGGTGTGTCCGTAGCTGCGGACCCATCCCCTTTGCTCGTAGGGGTACCGGGGGAGATCGGATGTCCATATGGACTTCACTCTGTGTAATCAATCATATACAATGGAGCTAAAAAGAGTAGTCGTCACCGGTGTCGGCGCCATCACGCCGCTCGGATACGATGTGCCAACGACGTGGGAAGCAGCCAAGGCCGGGCGTAGTGGCGCCGGGCCGATCACGCTCTTTGACCCGGAGCACTTCAAGACACACTTTGCCTGCGAGGTGAAGGACTTCCGGGTGACCGACTTCCTGGACCGTAAGCTGGCCAAGAAGTGCGACCGGTACACCCAATTTGCCCTCATCGCTGCAAGGGAGGCGCTCGAGGACTCTCAGCTCGATCTGGAGCGGGAGGATAAGGATGAGATCGGGGTGATCGTCTGCAGTGGCATCGGAGGGATCGGTTCTCTCGAGGAGAATATCCTCGACTACGATGCCGAGAAGGGACCCCACTTCTCTCCCTATATGGTCCCTAAGCTGATCAGCGATATGGCTGCCGGGGTGATCTCGATCGAGTATGGCTTCCGGGGACCCAACTTTGGCACCGTCTCCGCCTGCGCCTCCTCGACCCACTCCATTATCTCTGCGGTCGATAATATCCGTCTCGGTCGCACGCCCATCTGCCTCGCCGGTGGAGCGGAGGCAGCGATCTCTGTCAGCGGGCTTGGAGGCTTCAATAGCCTCCAGGCGCTCTCGACGCGCAACGACAGCCCCGAGACCGCCTCTCGGCCTTTCTCCAAGAGTAGGGATGGCTTCGTCCTCGGTGAGGGCGGTGCGGTCCTCGTGCTGGAGGAGATGGAGCATGCCGTGGCACGCGGGGCACGGATCTACGCGGAGATCGTCGGTGTCGGTATGAGTGCCGATGCCTACCACCTCACCGCCTCTCACCCCGAGGGGCTGGGCGCTCGCCTCGTGATGACGCGCGCTATGGAGGATGCGGGAGTCACGCCCGACAAGATCGACTACATCAATGTCCACGGCACCTCCACCCCCGTCGGGGATATCAGTGAGGCGCGCGCCATCGTCGACCTCTTCGGCGATCACGTGAGCGAGATGAGCATCAGCTCCACGAAGTCGATGACTGGTCACCTCCTCGGTGGGGCCGGAGCCGTCGAGGCGGTGCTGTCGATCCTCGCCCTCAGGGACGGGATCATCCCCCCGACGATCAATCACGCTGCGGATGACGATGATCCGGACTTCGACCCGAGGCTCGACTTTACCTTCAATACCGCTAAGGAGCGCCCCATAGAGTATGCGCTCTCCAATACCTTCGGCTTCGGAGGGCACAATGGTACCATCATACTCAAGAAGTGGAAGTAAGATGGCGATGAGCCACATGGGACGCCTCCTGGACCTGCTTAGGCAGAGGGTCCGAACTCTCGGTCAAGTCCCCGCAAGGAGGCGGAGGATCACTCCTGCAGAGGAGTATCGACGCAGCGTGGAGAGCTTTGTCCACGAGGTGACGGGACAGATGCCGACCGACTGGAGGACCTTTGCCCAGGCACTCACCCACTCCTCTTATGTCGGCAGTAACGGGGGGAAGCAAAATGAGCGGCTCGAGTACCTCGGCGACAGCCTCCTCGGTGCGGTGATCGCTGCCGCCGCCTACCGCCTCTATCCCGATGAGGATGAGGGTGGCCTGACGCAGATCCGCTCCTTCCTCAGCAGCCGCAAGCAGATCAATAAGCTGGCTCGCAATATGGGGATCGATAAGGTCCTCAGGGTCTCCCCCGGGGTCGACCTCGAGCACAGCGATGTGCCTGGGAATGCCCTCGAGGCCTTCATCGGGGCGCTCTACCTCGACAAGGGATTTGAGGCGACTGCCGACTTTGTCAAGAAGCAGGTGGTGATCTCGCGGAAGAATATGGATAAGGTCTCTCGTCAGGAGGAGGACTACAAGTCGGCCTTTATCATCAAGATGCAGCGGGAGGGCACGCCCTACCTCTTTGACTACCTCGGGGAGACGGAGGAGACACCGGGTGAGGTGGTCCACCACATCGCGCTCCGCATCGGGACCGAGGGCGAGATCCTCTCTCGGGGTAGCGGTCCCAGCAAGAAGGCCGCAGACCAGATGGCAGCGCAGAGCGCCCTCCGCCTCCTCGCCGACCGCTGACATTATCTCCCATCTTCATCAACGATCCTTCTGCGAAGGAGTATAAAAAAGAGGTTTCGAGTCACTACGCTCGAAACCTCTTTGGATTGTCTGGGAGCTGCCTATGCGGGATCGTAGAGAACCGGGGTGCCGGCGGCGAGGGAGGGGCGGATGGCGATGATCCGCTGATTGGAGCTGCCGCGGAAGCGGAGCCGCAGGTCCCGGAGCCGAGCGACGAAGCGACCGTCCACGAGGACATCACAGAGCTCCAAGAGGCGCCTCCGATCGGGGTCCGCCACGATCTGCTCGTAGGTGTAGCCGGAGTAGACCCAGATCGTCTTGCCCTCCGGCAGAGCGCACCGTATCTCCTCTACCACCGGCACCAGCCCGGGGCTCTGCATCGGTTCGCCCCCGAGGAGGGTGAGCCCGGCGACATTGGGGTCACGGAGGTAGCCGATCACCCGGGCGGTCGTCTCCTCGCTCCACTCGGTCCCGTAGGCGGGGTTTTGGTAGAGGACGTTGAAGCAGTCAACGCAGTGTAGCGTGCAGCCGGTGACGAAGACGGAGGTGCGGATCCCCTCGCCATTGGCCACATCGTACCGGCGGATCTGTGCGTAGTGGAGAGGCATCTGTACTAAATGTGCAGTACGCGGGACTTGATCTCCTTTGTCCGCCCTTCGTTCCAGAAATTCTCCCCGAGGTAGCCGCAGGTGCGCCGGATGACGGTGAGCTTGGAGCGGTCCTTATTGTGGCACTGGGGACACTCCCACTCGTTGTCGTCATTTACTTTGATCTCGCCGTCAAAGCCGCAGACGTGACAGTAGTCGCTCTTGGTATTGAACTCTCCGTACGTGATGTGGTCGTAGATGTAGCGGATCATCGTTAGCACGGCGGGGATGTTATTGGTCATATTGGGGATCTCGACGTAGGAGATCATACCGCCGGTGGAGAGGTCCTGAAACTCGCTCTCGAAGTCAAACTTCTCGAAGACGCTGATCGGCTCCCGCACATCGACGTGGTAGCTATTGGTGTAGTAGCCCTTATCGGTGACATTCTCTATAGAGCCGAAGCGGGCGAGGTCGATCTTGGCAAAGCGATTGGTGAGGCTCTCGGCTGGCGTGCCGTAGAGGGCAAAGCCGAGCCCGGTCTCCGCCTTCCACTCATCCACAGCCTGCCTCAGCCGGCGCATCACCCGGAGTGCAAATCGATGCCCCTCCTCTGTCGTGTGCGGCCCTCCCGTCACCAGCATAGAGGCCTCGTAGAGACCGATATAGCCGAGCGAGATGGTGGCGTAGCCCCGCTGGAGGTAGTCGTAGATCCGCTGGTGCGGCTTGAGCCGGGCGATAGCCCCGTACTGCCAGTGGATCGGTGAAACATCGCTGGTGACGTCCTTCAGCAGCTCGTAGCGAAAGAGGAGCGCCCGCTTGCAGAGCTCGAGTCGCTTCTCGAGGATGGTGAAGTAGCGCTCCTCGTCCCGGCCGGAGAGGATGCCGATCTGGGGAAGGTTGAGACTGACGACGCCCATATTGAAGCGTCCGTCGAAGACAAACTTTCCCTCCTCATCCTGCCAGGGGGAGAGGAAGCTGCGGCAGCCCATCGGGGCAAAGACGTTGCCCTTATAGATCTCCCGCATCTTCTTCGCAGAGATATAGTCGGGGTACATACGGCGGGCGGTGCACTTCGCCGCCAGCTCGGTGAGGTAGTAGTACTTGCTGTCGGGGTGGACGTTGTGCTCGTCGAGGACGTAGATGAGCTTGGGGAAAGCGGGCGTCACGTAGACGTCTGACTCATTCTTGATCCCCTCGAGCCGCTGCCGGAGTATCTCCTCGGTGATCAGCGCCGCCTCCCGCTCGTACTCGTACCCCGGCTGGAAGTACATGAAGAGCGTGACAAAGGGAGCCTGCCCATTCGTCGTCATGAGGGTATTGATCTGGTACTGGATCGTCTGGATGCCGTCCTTCACCTCCTTCTTCGTCCGCTTCCACGCCACCTCCTTGGCCTTCTCGAGATTGGGCTCTATGCCGTAGATCTTCTCCTGGTCATCGAGGGCGTACTTGAGATACTTGTCGAAGCTCCGGCGCACGTAGGGCGCAAGGATGCGGTCGATGCCGTTGATCGACTGACCGCCATATTGACCCGAGGCGACCTGAGCGATGATCTGTGTGGTGATGGTGCAGGCGACCTGGAAGCTCTTGGGGCTGTCGATCTTCTTCCCATTGATGCAAGTGCCGCGGCGAAGCATATCCTCGAGGTTGATCAGGCAGCAATTGAACATCGGCTGGATGATGTAGTCCATGTCGTGGAAGTGGATCGCCCCGCTGTCGTGCGCCATCACGATGTCTGCCGGCATAAGGAGGCGG
This sequence comes from Porphyromonas sp. C0041D3, assembly GCF_056590575.1. NCBI lineage: Bacteria > Pseudomonadati > Bacteroidota > Bacteroidia > Bacteroidales > Porphyromonadaceae > Porphyromonas > Porphyromonas sp. C0041D3. The sequence continues at coordinate 37,035 of NZ_JBWPWJ010000008.1, read as the reverse complement.
CGGGCGATATCCTTGGAGACCTCGCCGGCGATCAGGTCGCGCTGCGTGGAGACGATCTTGGCATCCTTATTCGAGTTCTCGTCCATCACGCCTCGGTTGGTCTTATTGAGGATGCCGAGGATGCTGGAGTCGTTGGTATTGCTCTGCCGCTTAAATTCCTGCACCGACCGGTAGCTCTCGTATGCCTTGGCGGTGGCGATGTTGCCGTACATCGTCAGCTTGTAGTAGACCATCTCCTCGATGGAGTGGATCGTCATCGGCGTGCGTACGATGGCGGCATAGCTCTCTATCTCGTCGGCGATCTGCGCCGCCTGCCCCGCCTCGTAGATCCCCGAGGAGGAGTTCATCGCCTTCTCGATGGCGATGGTGATCTTGCTCTTGTCGAAGGGCACTCTGCGCCCATCCCGCTTGATCACCTCGAGTATGGTGGTCGCTGACGGGTGACTCTCTGTGCGCTGTGGATTGTCCATCTGGACAACTCTTTCCTCCTTAAGCATAGCGGTCTCCATATGTAAAGCTCTGATATAAAGTGAGGTAATGGTTTTGTAAGAGTAGGTAGTGGGAAACTTTCCTCTCCTATTCGCCGACTAAGTTAGCCAAAGATATCCACTCACGCTATGACAAAAGTCCCTCAGTTGTCTGCCTTTTTGTCCTTTCCCGCTCCCCATCTGCTGTATGAGTAATTGTTAAAGTGCGACCAATAATAAAAGGAGGTCCCGACAGATTGCTGCCGGGACCTCCTTTCTCATAGGGTCTTAAGCAGGAGACCCTTGGGGCTCAGTCTCTGAGGTTACTCCGAGACAGGCTCATAGAGCTCCACCTCACCGATGAATGCTCCCTCGCGGAACATGATTCCGAAGCGATCGATACGGATATCTGTGACCGGTACGGGTTTGTCGAGGCGGATCACATACTCGTTCCTGCCCCGATCGATGCCCTCCATCGTGCCCATATCGTAGAAGTTGCGGCCACCATTGTCGGAGATCCACACGCCACAGCGGGTAAATCCGGTCGAGTAGAGTCTCGATCCATACTGATAGATCGGGCTGTAGATGTAGACATAGCCGACCATGCGAGGCTCATCCCCGAGAGAGAGGGTGAGTGCATTGCTGCTTGCGCTACCCGAGATCCATGTGCGACTGGTATCGTTACTCTTGTCGCCGTCGAGCACGTAGTCGGTGTGGTCGTCATAGTAGTTGGCGGAGGCGGAGAGGTCGAGGGAGGGGATCCTCGCAGCTCCGGCCGGGATCTCGTCGATCATCGTGACATTAGGCCTCAGGTAGTCAAGGCTATTGACAGCGACCTTGACGATGATCTGATTGAGTCCCTCAGCGGTGTGGAAGTCCTCGCCTGAGGGCACCAGCTCCAGGACCGTAGCGTAGCTGCCGTCCTTAAGGTCTGCCTCAATGCTCTCAGGCAGGCTGATATGCAGAGTGGCGGACTTATCTCCCTTGGCGATGGTCACCGTCTTGTCAAAGGTCAGGATCTCCTCGGGGAGCTCCAGGAAGCCCTCTCTGCTCAGCCCGAGGCTCATAAACTTATCCTTGCTGACACGCACAGACATACTTACGTCGCTGAGCGTCTCGCCCTTGATCACCTCCACGATCGCCTCCTGAGCACTCTCGCCCTTGGGGGCAAAGTGCCCGTCCTTACCATTGATGAGGAAGGTAAGGGGCTCTTGACCACTCTTGGGGGCAACGAAATTACCTCCCTCGAAGATATAGGGTGCCGGCTTGTCCACCGAGGTAGCTTTCTCGCTGGGCGTAAATTCGTAATTGGACTCCACGATCTCCACGTCGGGCTTACTGCAGGCTGCCATGCCGAGCAGGGTAAGTGCCGAGAGGAGCGGAGTAAATAGTCTATTTATTGATCTCATAACTATCTGTATCACTTGAGGTTCTTCTCAGGTATCATCGGGGGATTCATGAGGCTGATGGCACCGCGGATGTTTCCGTAGTTGGGTCCATAGATGTGATCCTCATTGATGTGAAAGGCTCCCACGCCACCTAAGCCATTCGCTATAGCTACGCGGGCGTAGTTATTGATAAAGCTATTGGCATTCGGCTCATTGGTCTGGAATGTCTCTGTGATCAGTAGTTGCTTGCGCGTGATGCCCTTGCCAGCAAAGCGATCGACAGAGGAGGCCCATCGAGAGCCGGTATTATTGTAGCTCTGGGCGATGAAGTAGTCGAAGTACTGTACCGCATCGGGGTCGAGCCAGTGCAGAGCGCCATTGACATTAAGCATAAGCTTCTTGCCCATAGCCTTCTCCTTCTCGTCAAATTTCTCTCTCAGCTGACGGAAGAAGTAATTCTCCCGCTCCTTGTTGCCGGACTGGCTGCAAGAGATGATCGCCACGACGTCATCGCTGCTCCAGGTACCGCAGGACTGTCTCTTGCCATCGGGAGAGATATAGGCGGGCTCGTAGTCGAGGTCAAATCCATCGTAGTCGTACTTCTGGATCGAGTCAGCGAGCGCCTGAGCATAAGCCTCGATGGACTTGCGCCAGTCTACCTCGCCACTCTGATCTCTCCACTGCATCCAGCCGCCCTCCGGGGCATTGATGCCCTGACCGACATCGCCGACGATCCAGCCGATGGTCATGCCGATGCCACGCTCATGTGCGCGCTTGAGCTGCTCCTTGTGTGCCTGTGAGAGGTTGAAGGAGGGACCCCAATTGGAGACAAAGTCTACACTGTCGGGGAGGAGGTCGAGGTTAAAGACCGGATCAGGGCTCTCGGGATTCCAGTTGGCAAACCAGCCAAAGGTGATCATATGATCACTCTTCTTGTATGCTCTGAGGTCCTCGAGGTACTTCTGGCGATTGAGCTTATTGCTCTCGGCGATCCGGGCAGAGTCAGCCTTATTCTCGTCGAGGAGCTTTTTCTCAGCTTCCTTCTTGGGCTTCTCGCGCTTATCGATCAGCTCCTGCTGAGCCTCATCGTCCACGTCGAGGGGGACAATATTGGTGCAGGCGACCGATGCGAGCGTAAGGGCTGCAGCGAGGATGCCTGTAGCGGATATATGTAGTCTCATAATACTTTTATTCTGTGTGGGGTTACTCCTCAGAGAGGATCACGAGGTCGTCGTTGGGGAAGATCACGTTGTCCACGATCTCAAAGGAGGTATTGTCCTTGGTGATCACGTGAGCGTTACCGGTGAGCTCTTGGATCTCGTTGGTGTCGGGATTCATGGTCTCACGATTGAGGGGGACATAGAAGATCAGATTGGGGTCCTTGGGGTCCTCAGGGAGATAGAGCTTCTCCTGCATCTCCGCCGGAGAGAGCACCTTATTCCACATCTTGACCTCTCGTACGTAGTCGTCGCCCCATGGACAGCCTCCAAATCGCCATCCGGCCTCCTTGGTGCCCTTTGCCCAGGAGTAGTCATCGGAGATCCACGTCTTCTGCAGCTCACCATTGACATAAGCCGAGACGACACCGCGATTGGTCCCTGTGCGGTGGAAGGTGTAGGTGATCTGCATCCACTTCTTAGCCTGGAGAGGCTTATTGGTCCAGGTGTCGCCACCATCACGGCCCATCTTGAGCTGCAGTCCGCCCTCCTCAGAGATGCGGGTGTACCACTCCGATCCGGAGAATCCAAAGAGATTGGCGACGGTCTGATTGGGGCTGGCGACGTAGCAGTCGTTGCGACCAAGTCTGGAGAAGTGTACCTGCATCTGGAAGGTCCAGTCGGTCACATCCTGCTGCACAGGCTCATTCATCTGCACTACCAGCTCATCAGAGTGGATCCAGTGCATGACTGAGGTCTTGAATTGCCGATTAAGCGTGATGATCGTCGACTTGGGCTGAGAGAGAAGGGTTACTCCGGCATCACACTTGGTGATCTCTGCACCGATGGCCCACTTACCACTGAAGGGGTACTTGTCGTCATCCAGAGCCCTGACGCCACAGCTGACGCTGGTCTGGACGCTCCCCTTGGGGATCGTCACCGTGATCTCGCCCGCGTGCTCCTTACCATCGCTATCGATGAAGAGGACGTCCTCCTTAGTCAGACCTCTAAACTTGAGGCCATTACGCTCAGCATACTTATTGACCAGCTCAGCATCAGCAGCTATGGTGACAGCTACATCCTCCTCTGCCGGGGCAGCGAGCTGAGGGGTGAGGTCTACGAATCCACCCTGCCCCTCCTTGATGAGCGTGGAGACGACACCGGTCGGGGTGGCATTCTTCATATAGACCGCATTGGGTGTCTTGCCGTTGCCGTAGAGAGAGTCCCCCTCGCCATCAGCGAGTGAGCAAGAGGAGATGAGTCCACCCGCCAAGACCACGCCACAGAGCAGGCTTGATAATACTATTTTTTTCATGATACGGTTTCTTGTATTGATCGGTGCTTATCGCTTATCCTTGGTGTCCCACCAGACATTGATGTTGGCACCATTGGAGCCACCCTTGTACTTATTGATGGCCTCCTGGACATTAGCTTTATTCTGATTAAGCTCATCGAGAGGGTAGGGCCAGCAGCGTACGCCATCCTTATGCCCGTCAGAGGTGATGACATCGAAGTTGGAGATATTCGTATTCGCCGGCAGGAGCCTCGGGTACCCGGTGCGTCTCCACTCGGTCCAGGCCTCCTGTCCATTGGGGAAGAGTGCCAGGTACTTCTGAGTGATGATGCGCTCCAGATTGACCTCCTCACCAGCTGCAGAGTCCCACCTCGGGGAGATCTCTGATGGAGCACCGGCAGAGTATTCCGAGCGGATGTGGTCACTGAATACAGCAGGCTGAGCGGTGGAGCGGAGATAGCTATCCGCTCCCTCGACACCTTGCTCGGCAAAGGAGAGCTTGACTCCCTCCTCGTACAGCTCCTTGGCACTACCTCCTACGGCAAATCCTGCGAGTGCACCCTCAGCGCGGAGGAACGCCACCTCAGAGGCCCTCATCCATACGGTGGGACCGAATTGCTTGGTCAGTGGCTTGGAGGCCACCTTATAGGCGTCTCCTGTATTCGGCAGCGCCGGCGGGACGGCCACGTAGTCTCCGTAGGAGCTGGGCTTGAAGTACTTGTCCAGGCGAGGATCTCTGTAGCCTGTGAGGTAGCAGTAGATGGATGCTCCCATACGTGTATCGTCGTACGACTCAGCGATCACGTGGAGAGAGTTGAGCGTCTGCACGCCGCTATTCTGGTCGATCTGTGCCTGGTCGTCGACGCTGGTGATCACACCGGCCGGGTGAGCGCAGGCCTGTTCCACATATTTCTTAGCCAGCTCCGGATCCACAAATCGGGTACGCATCGCTACTCGGAGCATAAGGGAGTTGCCGAGACGAGCCCACTTGGCAGCATCGCCATTGTAGACGTAGTCCTTCACTACCAACTTACGACCTGAGGCGCGATAGAGGACGTCCACCGCCTCGGTGAGCTCCTTGAGGAAAGACTTGTACACAGCCTCCTGAGAGTCGTAGGGCACTGTGAAGGAGCCATTACCCGCTTCGGAGTAGGGGATGGCACCAAACATGTCGGTAGCCTTCTGCATCCCCATGATCTTGCAGATCTGAGCGATGGAGAAGATCTCCTCATTCTTAGTCTCACCACGCATGGTGATGTCGCGCGTCTGCATCCAGGGATTGAGGATCCGGGGGATGATGCAATTGAATCCCATATTATTCCACCCCACGTCGAAGTAGAATTGACCCAGATTCTTGCCATCCCACTTATCATTAGTCGGAGCCATATAGCCCACCCAGGAGTCTGCTGTCAGATTATTGAGTATCTGATAGTCATTGACCGCATTGGTCCCCTCCAGCGCTGTGAAGACGACATTGAATTGCAGGTCGGGTAGGTAGACGCTGTTGCGGATATTGTCCCTATTGAGGATCTCGTCCGTCGGCTGGAGTTGGTTGGTATTTATCTCTTGGAAGTCCCTCGTACAGGAGGCGGATCCCAGGGTCAGGAGTCCGGCTGTAAGTATCGGTAGGACTTTGCCGATGTTATTCTTATTCATGATTTTTCATCTCTGTATCGTTAGTGGATGACCTATCAGATGCCCAGCTTGATGCTTAGTCCAATGCTGCGCATGCTCGGGGGCATAAAGTTGTCGCCACCGGCAGAGTAAGTGCCCACACCGCCTGCAAGGTCGGTGTCAAATGGAGCAGCTCGATAGATCGTCAGGAGATTTTGCCCGATCAGGGAGAGGCTGGCACTCTGGAGATAGCTGCCGAGCCACTTCTTGGGGAGCGTGTAGCCCACGGAGAGCTCCTGGAGCTTGACCTGAGTGGCATCGTAGAGATAGTACGCCATCAGGTGGTTGTTACCGATGGTTGTATAGTACTTCTCTGCATCGTAGGTGGTACCATCTACGACCACTCCACCGGCATCGCGTGCGTCTGCAGTCACCTTGGATACGCCGAAGCCGTCCATATAGGACTGGGTATTGGAGGTGACGTTGCCGCCCACCTTGGCATTGATGAGGAAGCTCAGGGAGAGCCCCTTGTAGGCAAAGCGGTTGTTCCACCCGAGGATGAAGTCAGGCGTCACACGTCCTACCTTGAGCAGCTGGGTACGATCGATGCGGTAGCCGTTGCCCTCCTCGATCAGCTTGCCGTCAGCGTCCTTAGCGAGGATCCCGCGGACGAAGATGTCATCCATGGAGTCACCGACACGCATATACTTGGGGTTCTCCAGCACATCGATGTCGAAGGTCGTCCCATCGATAGGATTGGTGTAGCCCTTCACCAGCTGCATCACGCGATTGACATTGCGAGTGTAGGAGAGCGTGGACCTGAAGTCAAAGTCTCCCCAGGTGTGACCCCCCGTGAGAGAGAGCTCCACACCACGATTGCGGATGTCCCCCGCCTGTACGTAGAAGCCTGAGTAGGCCGATCCTCCGGAGAGCTTCTGGAGGAAGGTCTGATTGTACGTATGCGACTCGTAGAAGGTCGCATCGATGGATAGGTCACCCCGGAAGAATCGGGAGTTGATCCCCAGCTCATACGAGCGGGTGCGCTCGGGGCGGAAGTCGGGGAAGGGGTAGATGGTGATCGGATTGACCTTACCGGGCTGCATCTCGTACGTGATGCTCCCCGGGGTAATACCGGTCATGGAGATGGGTGAGCCCACCTCGGTGAAGGAGGTACGTACCTTGAGGAAGCTCCACCAGTCAGGCATCTCGACCATCTCCGAGATGACTCCGGAGAGACCGACACTGGGGTAAAAGATAGCAGGAGTCTTGCCATTGGCCACCAGCTGAGAGGCCCAGTCGGCGCGTCCGGTCAGGGAGAGGTAGACCATATTGCGCCACCCGAGCTCGCCTGAGGCAAAGAGTGCAATATTGCGTGTACGGTTGTAGGACTGCCCGCCTCCTCCGGTCTTGTCGGGATCGACATTAGAGGTGGAGAAAAAGTTGGGGATAAGCTTAAGCGGTCCGCCCACAGAGACTCCGGTGGCGTAGTGGTCATCGAAGGAGCTACCGATATTGGCAGAGAGCGACCAGTCTGTCCCAAAGGTCTTATTGATATTGAGGATCACATCGGCATAGGTCTGCTTGAAGCGACTCTCAGTCTCTGTGAAGCTTCCCATCGGATTGTCAGCGATGTCACCGGCGAGTAGTGAGAGCGTGGTGGCATGGAGCTTTGTCCAGATGGAGTTGTAGGTATTGTCTATACGGACACGACCGGCGAGGTTGATCCAGTCTGCAAAGTCATACTGTACCCGAGCATTGAAGATATAGCGATGCTTCTTAGAGTAAAACATCTCCTTATTGGCGACCCAGTAGGGATTCTCAAAGTCCTCTCCCTGAGTGCCGTAAGGCCAGTATTGCTCGTAGATATTGCGGTCGGGATTGTAGCGCTCCCAGATCTTTACGTTCTCAAAGTCTTCTCCTCTCGGGAAGAGATAGAGCGAGCGGAGGGGATTGAAGTAGCGTCCGCCGGACATCATGTTCTGATCCCCCTGCAGGATGTAGTCAGCCCCAAGGTCAATGTGGAGCTTATTGTCCAGGAAGTCTGCGGTGTTACGTCCACTGAAGTTGTAGCGGTAGTACTCATTATTAGGGATGATACCCTTGGAGTGAGTGCTTGCCACGGAGGCGATGGTGCGGCTCTGCTTGGTCCCGCCGGTCAGTGTCAGGGAGTTGATGGTATTGAAGCCATTCTGGAAGAAGTCCCTGGGGTCAAAGGTGGAGGGCTGAGCCAGCTTGTCTCCCCAGCTGTAGTAGCTACCGGGTCTATTGCCGTAGGTATTCTGGAAGTCAGGCATGATCCCGGCCCGGAGGAGTTCCGTATTGGATGAGAAATTGACCTTCAGGGAGCCCTCCTTGCCCTGCTTGGTATTGATCAGGATGACACCATTGGCTGCAGCGGCTCCGTAGAGTGCTGCTGCAGAGGGACCGGTGAGGACGGTGATCGACTCGATGTTCTCCGAGTTGAAGTCCGAGATCCCCTCACCGCTACCGGGGCGGCCATACTCGCTGCCATCACCGGCGAGAGACTGGTTGCCTATGGGCATACCATCGACGACGTAGAGGACGTTGTTATTCCCCGCGATAGACTTGGATCCACGCATCGTCACCTTGGTCGCACCACCGATACCTGCAGAGGAGCGGGTGATGCTTACACCTGCCACTTTACCGGATAGGGAGTTGACGAAGTTGGCGTCCTTGACCGTATTGAGCTGATCGCTCTCGACCTGCTGGACGTTGTACGACAGCGCCTTCTCAGAGCGCTTGATACCAAGTGCGGTGACTACCACGCCATCGAGGAGCTCGGCATTCTCCTGCAGCGTGATGGTGAGGGTGGTCCTGCCATTGAGTGGTATCTCCTGGGTCTTCATACCTACGTAGGAGATGCGGAGGGTCCCATTCTCATGGACGCCCTTGATCGTGAATTTGCCGTCAAGGTCGGTCATTGCTCCCAGTCCACTCTGGCCAATGACGGCCACAGTGGCACCTATGATAGGCTCCCCGGAGGTCTCGACGACCGTTCCGGTCACCGTGACAGTCTTCTGGGCGAGAGCAGCCGTAGAGCATAAGCACAGGCAGGCTACGAGGAGCCAGGCCAGTCTTGCTTTTAGGGTCTGTTTCATGCTGATTACTTGAGTGATGAATATTTGTAGCGACACTTAGTCCCGGTTATTGCACCCTCCGATCTGTAAGCTTGTCGTAACAGTCGTCACAAGGACTGTGACTCGCGTCGCGGATAGCTCACAGAATAGGTCTCAAGGGTACCATGGTGGCTGACTTCGTGGTCCTAATTGTTAAGTGTAAGTTTCGTATCTTATCCTTACCAACGGAGCAAAAATACGAAAAACTTTTATAATAGCGGCGCTCTTTGAGGAAAAAAGTGTGTCAAATGACCCTCTGTGTCACTGCGGTATGGAGGAAGCGCAAGAGTGTTTATCGCCGTGTGGCTCCTACGATAGCTCTCTCTTGGGTGGAAAGCTCTTCTGATGGTCCCCTCTTTACTACCAAGCAAAAAATGCTGCGCCGGGAGGGCACAGCATTTTTTCACAGAAGGGATGGTGAATAAATGTATGGGTTACTTCTTGGCTTCCTTGACGGTGATGGAGCAGGAGGCAGAGGCCTTGCCGCGAGAGGCTGTGGCGGTCACCTTGGCGGTGCCGGCCTTGATGCCCTTGACGGTGCCACTCTTGTCCACGGTGGCTACCTTCGGATCGCTGCTCTGCCAGAGGATGGTGACGCCCTTGACGTTTTTCCCCTTGATGGTTGCCCTAAGGGTCTCGCTCTTGCCTACCTCGATGGTCTTGGCGGTGGCGTCGAGGGTGACGGTGATCTTGTCGGGATTGACCGGCTTATCCTTGTCCTTGCAGCCGGTGGCGCCGACAGCGGTGAGGAGGGTGATGGTGGCGAGTGCGCCGACCTTGAGTAGTGACTTCATGATGTCTTGATACTTTTTATTGGGTGTAAAAAAACTAATCTCCCGGGGCAGAGAGGCAGTGGCCTCGTCCCCCCTTCACCTACCTAACAACGACCCCCACGAAATACTGCATCGCTGTCGATGAAATCTAATACCGATATTAGACTTCACTAATATCGGTATTGGTCATCACTAATATCGGTATTAGGAAAGTCTCTGACGTCAGGGGATGGCGGATCGGGATATTATAGGAACTTTGCACCCTCCCTCGATGCAGTATATCGGGTGGAGGGTTGTTGGGAGAGTAGATGGATCCTGTGACGCATGAGCGATAGAGAGATAGCAGATCTGCTGCGGTCAGACGAGGAGGCGGCTTTTCGTCTCCTCTATCGGCGCTATGCCGGTCAGCTGCTGGCGGTGGCCTATCGCTACACCGGCGACCGCGACAAGGCTGAGGATGTCCTCCAGGAGGCGATGATCAAGGTGTGTCGTCACGCCGAGACCTTCTCCTACAGGGGGGACGGCTCGCTCTACGGCTGGGTGAAGCGTATTGTTGTCCACACGGCGCTCAATTCGCTCAAGAGCTTCCATGAGGCGCATATGTGCCCGATGGATGACCTGACGGAGGTGGCGGCGGAGGAGGACAGCGAGGCGGAGGTGTCTCTCCTTGAGCAGGTCAGCCCGGAGCTGCTGCTGCAGATGATCGGGGAGCTGCCCGAGGGGTATAGGCAGGTATTCAGCCTCTACGCCATCGAGGGACACTCGCACAGGGAGATAGGCGAGATGCTGGGGATCGGGGAGCGTAGCTCTGCATCGCAGTATTGCCGCGCCAAGAAGAGACTAAAGGATAAGCTGGAGCAATGGATAAAGGAGAGAGAAAGAGAGTGAGCGCCGCCCCGGGAGCCTGGGAGGCTGCTCTGAGAGAGAGGCTGAAGGGGGTCGAGCTCCCTGCAGCCGAGGTGGCACCGGTGGTGCCGGCACTTGTCCCGAGGAAGAGGCGGCAGCGTGGCATCTTGATTGCAGCGAGTATGGTCGCAGCGGTGGCGGGACTGCTGATTGCTCTGCTCGTCACACCTCATACGGAGGAGGGCCTGGTGCCTCTGCCGGGTGATCCGGTCTTCCGTGAGGTGCCCTCCTCGCCTGTGGCGCAGAGGGGGACGGAGGAGAGCGGGGAGACGAACTCGCCATCCGTTCTTCATAGTCACCCTGCCCGCAAGAGGCTGCAGCCCATCGAGCCGCTCCGCCCCACGGAGGTTCGTCTCGCGACGAATGCTCTCCCGGAGATAGGTCTCCCCGCCATCTATCGACCGGCGAAGGGGGGCAAAGTAGGGGGGCAAAGTAGCGAAGGTACCCTCCCAGAGACAAGCCACTCTGCCATCTATCGACCGGCGAAGGGGGGCAAAGTAGGGGGGCAAAGTAGCAGGGGTACCCTTCCGGTCGTACCGAGACCTTCGCCCGCCGCCCGGCTCCTCGCCTCGGCACTGATCCCCGGGCGCAGCGGGATAAGCGGTGGGAGCCCCATGGCACTGCTCACCTCCACCTCACGCTCTGAGCACGAGGATGCCGCAGTCCGGCTTACGCGCCGACCGGTCATGGAGGTGGAGGCGCACCTGATGCATCCGATCGTGGGTGAGAGGGTCTATGCCGATCTCGGGGTCTCCTACTCCTGGCAGAGACTTGAGCTGGCGGAGCAGGGTGTCCGGGGCTACTACAGGCAGGATATGCATGCCATAGGCGTAAGCCCCGGCGTGACTGCCCGGCTACTCCGGATAGGTGCCTCAGAGCTCTCGGGCTATGGTGCCGTGGGACTCTCTCTGCCGCTCCGGAGTGAGACGGAGAGTGACCTCCTCCTCGTGGAGGGTGAGCGAGAGAGGCGGATGATGGTGGACCTGCGTGCCGGGCTGAGGCTCTCCGCATCGGTCGGCCGTGGGCTGAGGGTGTACGGCTCAGCGGGTGTGTCGTACGATCTCGTCCCGCCGAGCGTTGCGCTACCGGGTGCCGAGCTGCCCCGGCTCACGCCACGCCTCTCCCTCGGTATCTCGATGGATCTTCCCTCCCTCGCAGGAGGAGCGTAAGCCCCCTCTCTCAATCGGAGGATGGGGCCATCGGTACTGGGAAAATTTCTCCTTATCCCCTCAGGCTCAATTGCTCATCCAGGGGTGACGCATTTGAGTTTTACAGCTAAAAAGAAAGCACCTCTGACGGGGTGCCATTCCGCCTGCCGATCCCGAAGGGGCGCAGCCCCGGAGGGATCATCGCTTTTTAGCCCGGTGGTCGAGGCACGAAGTGCCGAAGACCCCGGGTAAGAAGACGTTCTTTAAGATGCACGACCCCGCTAGGGTGTCGCACTTACCAGTCAGGCAATCAGTGCGACACCCTAGCGGGGTCGCTGGGATAGAGCCCCATCGTAACCCGGAGTCTTCGGGGCTGCGCCCCTCGACATCCGGGCTAAAAAACGGGCACCCCTGTCGGGGTGCTTCGTACCCCACTCTTCACGATGAGTTGGATGACTTATGTAAAGATCAAATGCGTCACCCCTACTTGCTCATCTCGAGCATACGGCGGATCGGGACGATCGCCCGCTCACGGACATCATCGGGCACCTTCACCTCATACTGGTCGTGGAGGAGACTCTCGTACACGTCCTGGAGGCTGATGAGCTTCATCGTGCGGCAGTGCTTCTCGGGGATCATACTGACGAAGGTGTGCTGCGGATAGCGCCGCTCCAGCTCCGTCATGATGCCGATCTCTGTCCCTATGCAGAAGGTATGCGGCTCGGCAAAGGCGGCGGGACGCTTGAGGATCGCCGCCGTGGAGCCGAAGAGGATCCGCGGATTGTCCTGATAGTCTCTCTCTCGGGCGACGGGGGACTCGGGGTGGATCAGCAGCTCGGCATCGGTGTACTCCGTGAGGAAACGCTCTACGGCGATGCGATTGACCACCTCGTGGACCACGCAGCAGCCGTCCCAGATGTCCATCTCGCGCCCGGTCTTGGAGCGGATGTAGTTGCCTAAGTTGCGGTCGGGGCAGAAGAGCATCGGGCAGTCCTTAGGGAGCTTGCGGATGATGTCGAGGGCATTGGAGGAGGTGACGCAGTAGTCGGTCTCAGCCTTGACGTCGGCGGTGGTATTGACGTAGCTGACGACGATGCCGTCAGGGTGCTGCTCCTTCCACGCCCTCAGGTCAGAGCCCTTGATCGCTGAGGCGAGGGTGCAGCCGGCGTAGCGGACGGGGAGGAGCACCCGCTTCTCCGGCGAGATGATCGAGGCGGTCTCGGCCATAAACTTTACGCCGCAGAAGACGATTACCTCCGCATCGGTCCGCCCCGCCTCCTGAGAGAGCTGGAGGGAGTCTCCGAGCAGGTCCGCGGCGCGCTGCACCTCTGCCGTCTGGTAGAAGTGCGATAGGATCACCGCATTTCTCTCCTCCTTAAGTCGCTTGATCTCGCTGTAGAGCTGTTCCTGAGTCATCATTTCCGGTCTGAGGTTCCCTTTTCCTTGTGTCCAAAGTTCATACTGATGTCGAGCGCCCTCACGGAGTGGGTCAGGGCGCCGACGCTGATGTAGTCGACGCCACACTCGGCGATGGCGCGGATGGTCTCTGCGGAGACGTTGCCGGAGGCCTCGGTCCTGGCCCGACCATCGATGAGGCGTACCGCCTCGGTCATCATCTCGGTGGACATATTGTCCAGCATGATGATGTCGGCGCCGACACGTGCGGCCTCCTCCACCTGCTCGAGGGTCTCCGTCTCCACCTCGATCTTGATGGAGAGCGGGAGGGAGCGACGCGCTGACTCTACGGCGGCGGTGATGCTGCCGGCGAGCTTGATGTGATTGTCCTTCAGGAGGCACATGTCGCTGAGGCCGAGGCGGTGGTTGTACCCTCCGCCGTGGCGTACCGCCATCTTATCCGTCAGTCGGTGCCCCGGCAGCGTCTTGCGCGTGTCGAGGACGTGCGCCCGGGTGCCCTCGCAGAGCTTGACGAGCTGTGCTGTCGCCGTGGCGATGCCGCTCATGCGCTGGAGGAAATTGAGCATCGTCCGCTCCGCACCGAGGAGGGTGTGGTAGGTGCAGCGGATCCGGATCAGGTCCTGCCCCTTGGTGATGTGGTCTCCATCGGCGACGAGCGGCTCATAGTCCACCTCCTCGTCGATGTCGGCTACCGCCTCTATCAGTCGGCGGGCCACCTCGATGCCGGAGATGATGCCGTCCGCCTTGGCAGTGATGAAGGCGGTCTGGAGCTCCTCCCTCGGGATGATCGAGAGGGTGGCGAGGTCGTGCGAGACCCCATCCTCGTCGAGGGCGAGGTCAATGAGACGATCTAAGTTCTCCTCCTCTATGTCGTATGTATGCATGATTGTGCTAAAGTATGGTGATGAAAAAAATGACTCGCTCTTACTCCTCTGCGACCGGCTCTTGACGAATGGTATCGTCCCGGTCGATGAGCGTGTGGAAGACGCTGCCCTGTGGCTTTGTCGCAGTGAAGTCCTCCCTATAGTGGCAGCCGCGCGACTCCTCTCGGGAGAGGGCGGAGCGGGCGATCAGTGTGGAGAGGTGTAGCCTCCGGAGGGTCATCAGGGCGTAGACGTTGTCCCGGCTCAGCGGTCGCACGCGCTCCTCCTCGATGCCCAGCTGCACGATCAGTCGCCGTAGCTCGTCCCCGCGACGGATGATGCCACAGTAGGCAGTCATCAGTCGGGCGCACTTCTCCTCGATCGGCTTTCCCTCCCTCCGGTACCACTCCTCCGACTGCTCCCGACCGAGGCTCGGCACGCTCTCCTCCGGCAGGTTGGTGAGGTCGACGGGGTCTCCCTCGGCCCTCTCCGCCACGCGCTTGCCGTAGACGAGGCACTCGATGAGGGAGTTGGAGGCGAGGCGATTGGCGCCCATGACACCGGTGCTCGCCGCCTCCCCGACGGCGTACAGCCCGGGTAGGGAGGTGTGTCCCTCCAGGTCTGTCGCTATACCACCGACGGTATAGTGGGCGGCAGGCGCCACGGGAATCTCACGGGTGATGTCTATGCCGAGGGAGTCGAGGTAGGCGGTGATGGTGGGGAAGCGGTGGCGGATGCGCTCCGGGTCCAGGTGGCTCAGTGAGAGGCGCACGTGCGAGGCACCGCTCTTCTTCATCTCTCGGAAGATCTCCCTCGCCACCACGTCCCTCGGGGCGAGGTCGGCCAGGGGGTGACGCCCTTTCATAAAGGGCTCGTCGTGATCATTGAGCAGGATCGCGCCCTCCCCGCGGACCGCCTCGCTGATGAGGAAGGCGTGGTCCGTCTCCGTGTATAGTCCCGTGGGGTGAAACTGGATAAACTCCATATCCCGCAGCTCCGCACCGCCCTCATGAGCGAGTGCGCAGCCGTCCCCGAGGGCGGTGGGAGGATTGGTCGTGGGGCTGAAGAGCGCCCCGCAGCCCCCCGTGGCGAGGATCACGCTGCCGGCGAGGAAGGGCTCGATGCGGTGTGCCTCCTTGTCGTACACGAGGATGCCACGGCAGCGTCCCTCACGGACGATCAGCTCCAGCGCCTCGTGGTGCTCAAAGAGGGTGATCGCCTCCTGCGCCCTCACCTGACGGATCATGAAGTCAGAGATCCGATGCCCGGTGTCGTCTCCCCCGGCGTGGAGGATCCGATGGTGGTGATGTCCACCCTCCAGCCCGAGAGCGGTCTGACCATCGGGGGTCTTGTCAAAGGTCATCCCCATGCCGACCACCTCACTTATCCGTGCCGGTGCCTCCTCCGTGAGGACGCGGACGGCATCGGGGTCGTTGAGGTAGACACCGGCAACGATGGTGTCGTCATAGTGCTCATCGGTGGTATCGCCCGGCGCACTGACAGCGGCTATGCCGCCCTGAGCGTGGTACGAATTGCTGTCCTCGACCGCTCCCTGAGCGATCAAGGCTACGGAGCCGCGTCGGGAGAGATGGTAGGCAGAGTATAGGCCTGCAAGGCCGCCGCCGACGACGACAAAGTCAAAAAGCCGCTTCATTATATTACGGTACTGGTTATACTCTCTACAAATGTAGCCTTTTTGTCACT
This sequence comes from Porphyromonas sp. C0041D3, assembly GCF_056590575.1. NCBI lineage: Bacteria > Pseudomonadati > Bacteroidota > Bacteroidia > Bacteroidales > Porphyromonadaceae > Porphyromonas > Porphyromonas sp. C0041D3. Next base: position 21,168 of record NZ_JBWPWJ010000008.1, on the reverse strand, counting down.
CAATCCCTAAGCCGTGCGCGCATCGCATCGATTAGTGACGCCTTTGAGCATTACAACTAAGAAGAAAGCACCCTTGATGGGGTGTCATCTCGCCTGCCGATCCCGCAGGGGGGCAGCCCCGGAGGGATCATCGCTTTTTAGCCCGGATGTCGAGGGGTGCAGCCCCGAAGACTCCGGGTTACCAACGGATCCCCTTAATCCCCACGACCCCGATAGGGTGTCGCACTCAGGAGATTAGGCTGCCGGTGCGACCCCCTGGCGGGGTCGTGATCGATTGTAATGGCTGATCCACGCCACGGGTCATCGGGGCTACGCCCTTCGACCCGAGGCTATGAAACGAGCACCCCTGTCGGGGTGCCACGCAACCGAGCGCACTGTCATATCGGACGAGTCGGACAGCGCAACAGTCACCCGGTATTCGCCTATAAGGTCCGCCCCGCCTAACGATCCCGCAGGGGTGCGTCGTCCCCCCAACTCTTCACTGAGAGGTATATAGAGAGAGGGTGCAGCCTGGCGATCAGGCTGCACCCTCTCTCTCTTTATCGGGAGGTCGCGGGATCAGTATTTCTCGTCCTTCGCCATCTCCGACTCATTGATCTTATGGAAGTCCATCTTGCGCCACACGTAGATGATGTAGCCGAGGACAAAGGGGATCAGGAAGGAGACGTACATCATCGTATTGAGGGTGTACTGCGAGGAGGAGGAGTTGCGGATCGTCAGCGAGCTCTGCAGGTCTCCGAAGGAGGGGTAGTAGGAGGTATTATTCCACCCGGCGAGGAGGAAGAGCACCGTCACCGTCACCACGACACCCACACCGTGGTACCAGATGCCCTTGGTGGAGTCTTTCTTGAAGACCGTCACGCCGATGCCGTAGAGCACCAGGACGACGCCGATAAGGAGGGCGACGAGGAGGGCGGGCTGCTGGATCAGGTTGTGCCAGTACTTATACGGCTCCATATAGACCTCCGACGTCTGCGGATCGACGGCAAAGCCCTTGCCGAGGAGGGCGTAGATGAGGAAGGCGAGGAAGGTGACGAGGAAGCAGATCGCATTGGCGGGGACACGCTTCCGGGCGACACGGCTCACCTCAGGGTCGGTGATGTTATTGATGAAGTAGAGGAGTGCGGTGACGCGGGTGAGGAAGAAGACGGCGAGACCGAAGACAAGGTTCATCGGATTGAGCACCGCCTCAAGGCCGCGCAGCTGCACGGGGCCGACGCCGGGGACGTCGTAGGGGAGCCAGGTGGAGACGTTTTGGCTGCCACCATCGAGATTGGTGAGCGCCTCAGGATTGACGCTGAAATTGGCTCCGGTGAAGAAAGTGGCCACCGCCGTACCGATCAGGATCGGGGCGAGGATGCCATTGAGGAGCAGAGCGACCTGGTAGGTCTTTGAACCCCACACATTTCCCTGCTTGTGCTGATACTCGTAGGAGACCGCCTGCATCACGAAGAGGAGCAGGATCAGCATCCATACCCAGTACGCACCGGGGAAGGAGGTGGAGTAGAAGAGGGGGAAGGAGGCGAAGAAGGCGCCACCAAAGGTGACGAGGGTGGTGAAGGTGAGGTCCCACTTGCGGCCGGTCGAGTTGATCAGCATACGGCGGTACTTCGGGTCCTTACCGAGGCTGAAGATGAGTGACTGTCCGCCCTGGACAAACATCAGGAAGACCAGCAGCCCGGCGAGGAGCGAGATGATAAACCACCAATAGTTCTGTAAGAAATCGTATGATGCCATAGTAAGTAGTGTCTCTTATCTATCTGTGGTGATACATTAGCGCTCAGGGGCTGCGGGCAGCTCCTCATCGGTCCGGGGGCCCTTCTTGACCGCATGGACCATGATGCAGATGTCAGCGATCAGCATGGCGGTGAAGAAGCAGACAAAGATCCAGAAGGTCACCTGCACGCTGCCGGCATTGAGATCCGAGATGGCGGCTCCCACAGGAAGCACCTCCTGGATCGCCCACGGCTGACGACCTACCTCAGCGACTACCCAGCCGCACTGAGAGCAGATGTAGACGAGCGGGATGCTGATGAGCATCACCCAGGAGAACCATCCCTGGCGCCTCATGTCGTACTCCGCCGGCTTGGTGATCGTCCGCTTGGAGAAGATGTATCCGAGGATCGTGACGAGGAGGAAGAAGACGGAGAGGTAGACCATGATGCGGAAGGTGTAGTAGAGCATACTGACATTGGGCACCAGGTCGGCCTTATTCTCGATGAAGCCGTAGCCAAAGTTGGCGAAGTTGTCGTCCAGCACCTGACGGTAGCCGGCAGCAGCAGCCTCGTCGCCCGCTTTCTTCGCCGCCTTGTAGTCAGCGAGAGCCTGGATCGCCACCTTACCGGAGGCGATGCGGTCATCGACGGACATGGCGATGGTGCCGTCACGCTTCGTGTAGCCTCCCTCGATGATGTCGCGCATACCGGGGACATAGGCATTGAAGTCATTGAAGGCGAGGAAGCTCAGCACATTGGGCAGCTCGAGATTGAAGTTCCAGGCGTCCTCTTCCGGAGCCAGCACGGGGTGGGCATCCTTATTGGGCATACCGATGATGGAGAGTGGCGCACCCTGCTGACCGCGCTGGAGGTTCTCCATGGCGGCGAGCTTCATCGGCTGGTACTCAGCCACCTGATTGGCGGAGAGGTGACCGGTGGCGATGGTGAGCACAGAAGCGACGATGCCGAGGGTGGAGGCGAGCTTGATGCTCTCGAGCGCAAAGCGATTGCGCTTATCCTTCAGCAGATAGTAGCCACAGATACCCATGGCGACGATCGCCCCGAGGAGCCAGCTGGAGATGACGGAGTGGAAAAACTTTGCCACAGCCATGGGGTTGAGCGCCACGGCAGCGAAGTCAATCATCTCATTGCGGACGGTGTCGGGATTGAAGTGCATGCCGGCAGGATTCTGCATCCAGCCATTGGCGACGAGGATCCACCATGCGGAGATGGTGGCACCGAGGATCGTCATCCAGGTGGCGAAGTGGTGGAAGCGGTCGGAGACCTTGCCCCAGCCGAAGAACATCACCACGAAGAAGGTCGCCTCCAGGAAGAAGGCTAAGATGCCCTCGATCGCCAGCGGCGCACCGAAGATATCACCGACGAAGTGGGAGTAATTGGACCAATTGGTGCCGAACTCAAACTCGAGGATCAGACCGGTGGCGACACCGATGGCAAAGTTGATCCCAAAGATCTTTTGCCAAAACTTGGCCGTCTCGCGCCAGAAGTCCTCCTTCGTGCGGAGATACTTCGACTCAGCGATCGCCATCACCAAGCCCATACCCAGCGTCAGCGGGACAAAAAGCCAGTGGTACATCGCCGTCATGGCAAACATGATCCGAGACCAGTCAACAAGTGAACTGAGTAACATAAGATAATGTAGATGAGGTTTTGTGAATTTTTTATATAACAGCTGCTCGGGTGGTCTACGGGATAGATCGCTCGACAAATTGCTCAACGATATAGTCCTGCTGCTCCTCCTCTGTGTCGCCCTTGGAGGCAAGGAAGTCGGGGAAGAAGAAGGCACGCAGGATCGCAAACATGATGAAGAGCTTGATCAGGATCAGCCAGATCAGCGGCTTGCCCCAGGTCATGCCCCGGAAGCCGTCGCGGACGATCACCCACCAGCGGTGGAGGATATTTCCCCGCACGAGGGTCGCTTCGCTCGGCGATGCAGGCTGTATGGTGGTAGGCTTCTTGTCGGTCATGATGGTACTCTGCTCTGTCGTTTCACTCCTTTGCGTCTGTAATATTAGCCACTCTTGCCAATAAATACAAATATTAGCCACCAAAAGAGCCCTATTTCGCCCCCTTTTTATCGTAAAAACTGCAATTTGCACAAAAAGCACCACCCCCGGATGACAAACGGGGTTACCCGAGAGTGTCATCGGTGGACCGGAAACCGGAGTCAACGATCTCATCCCCCCGGCGGGATGGATCCCGACGGGTCGGACAAGTCGGACGATCTGCCCCCGATCCCAAATCCTTGCCTTAATGGAATAAGGTCTGCGAGACACAAAAATGCGTACATTTGCTTAGACTATAACACTTTGATTCAAGGCAATTATTATGACAGACAGACAGCTAGAGCAGATCAGAACGTTTACTAAGAAAGAAGTGATGTCTAGTGCTATCAATGAGCTCCGAGGTTACATAATAAGGAACCTCTCATCCGTCACGGACGATGATAGGAGGCAGGAGCTTATGAAACAACAAAGACTTCTCGCATTTGAAGCAAATGCCGTCTTGGGCGATGATGAGATTGCACAAAGCGTACAAGACAAGGTACTTCGGCTATATAGCCCTATTTTGAAAAGATACAAAGAACAGGAATGAGGTAGTCCGAATTTTCGAGGAGAAAAAGGACTTATACATTGATAGTCACACCTCCCGAAATCAACCTATCGCATACATATTAGGAGGACAACCATCTGCGGGCAAGAGTAGCCTCAACAAAATTATCGAAGAGGAGTGCCAAGAGGCAATAGACATTGTCATCAATGGCGACAATTATAGACTATGTCATCCGCAATACATTGAACTGAGAAAGGATCCTCTCACATTCTCTTCTGAGACTTGAATTTTTTCTAACGTATTCACAGAAGGACTGATTGCAGAAGCGATCAAACGTTGATTGTCCGTTTCCATAGAAGGGACAATGAGGCGCTCGGAGGTGATCGCAAACACTGCAAAAAAGTTCAAATCCTCAGGTTACAAGGTTGAACTATTATGCATCTCAGTATAAGCGTACACATCATCCCTCGACCCCTTGCGGGTCGCCGGCATTGGAGATGTGTGCTCGGCGACCCGCAAGGGGTCGAGGGGATTAAGGCGGGGGCTCCGTACATCGGTCACCGCTTCGCGGATGACCGATGCCTATGGAGCGAGCACCCCTGTCGGGGTGCATCGTTCACCACTCTTCACAATGAGTGGATAGGCTTCTGTACCGCTCAAATGCGTCACCCCTGATGGAATAAGGTCTGCGAGACACAAAAATGCGTACATTTACGTAGACTATAATATTTAGACTAAAAGCAATTATTATGACAGACAGACAATTAGAGCAGGTCAGGACGTTTACCGACAAAGAGATAATGTCTAATGCTATAGCAACGCTTCGAGGACTCACACTCAATGAACTCCTAAAGACAACAGACGATAAGGAAAGAAAGGCTCTGGAGGAAAGGCAGTTGCTACTGGAATACGAAAAGATGGCAGTATTGGGAGACGATGAAATAGCCAAGAGCATTCAGGACAAAGTCACTCGCCTATACGCTCCGATGCTCAAAGCAAAGTATGGACAGAAATAGCGTATTAGCCCTTTTCGAGCAGCTTAAAGACCAACTTTTAAGTGCCAAGCCCGGGCACTCAACCCCAACAGCCTATATACTTGGTGGGCAGCCATCATCAGGGAAAAGCAGTCTGGCAAAAATAGCACAAACAGAAGAACCTAATCTATTACTCATAAATGGTGATGAGTATAGGGTGCATCACCCAAGGTACGATGAATTACTTTCAGACCCTATAGCTTTTTCTAGCGAGACGCAGATCTTCTCCAATGTGTTCACAGAGGGATTGATAGCCGAGGCAATCAGAAATAGGCTGTCTGTCTCGGTAGAAGGGACAATGAGGAGAAGTGATGTTGTTGCTAATACAGCAAAACAATTCAAGAAAGCCGGCTACAAGGTAGAGCTTATATGCATCTCCGCCCCTTAACTTACGGCTATCAATCTCTTCTCAAGATTTGCAGGTGAGGTGCAGTCTATAGGTAATGGCAGGTTGGCGGACTTTGAGAGTCACCGCCAAGCTTGCATAGGCATACCCAAGACTTTGGACGATGCGTATGAGGACAAGGACATCGACAGGATACGCCTATATTCTATTTTTGGCATCGACCTAATCGCTGACTATAAAAGAGTAAATGGGGAATGGTCAATCAACGAGAAGCCAGGCGAGATTATAGAGACATCCCGAAACGCTCAATTGCAGAACCCAAGGATTGTATTTCCTATTTTAGATAGAGGTCTGGCAGCTTTAGGGATCATCCAAGAAGAGAGCATAAGGAAGGAGCTGTTAAAACAGATCCAAGCGCTTTTGAAGACCATACCATCCCTTGACCGAGGGTGATTTGGTCTCTCCCATCAGGGTGGACAATCTGCTCGATGAGATCGACCGTCTCACATATAGCGTAGAGCTATTCAAAACGTCCGGCATAGATACCCGTGGAGGGAATGCAAGGAGTACAACAGAAGCCCTCTGTATAAGCGTGAAAGGGCTTCAACGGGTGAACTAACCATCTCCATATTTTAATGGAGCATAGTCTGCGAGCCTGACGCCATCTCAAGCGAGGATATACTCGCAAAGTAGGGGTCTTAATCCTTGTTTTAATGGAATATTGTCTGCGAGGGTCAAATCCGTGAAGATCTGTATGTGAGCCCTTTATGACCAAAAAACGCAGAACCCTAAATTTTTGAGGGAAAACATGTACCTCTGAGTGCAAATACACAAAGGATTTTTGAATTGATTGTACAACGTGCTATCTCTACCCAGGGTGACGCACTTGAGCATTAGGGTAGTCATATACCAAGGTGGACTCATCCGAGAGGCACCCGAAGGGTGCTCGCTCCATAGGCATCGGTCATCCGCGAAGCGGTGACCGATGTGCCAAGACCCGCCCCTCCCCCTCGACCCCTTGCGGGTCGCCGAGCAGATATTCCCTTTCCAGACAGACCCCGCCAGGGTGTCACACTCCCCGGAGAGGCTTGATAGTGCGACACCCTGGCGGGGTCGAGGTCGTTCCACGGGTCGCCGGGGCTGCGTCCCTCGACCTGTGCCTATGAAGCGGGCACCCGTAAAGGGGTGCCCACTCCGGTCTAATAGTCCCCCGAGAGTGCTCCCCCGCAGGAAGCTATCGCTGAGGGCTTTTGCCCTTGGCGGATAGGGGCGAAATCTAATACCGATATTAGAGATCACTAATATCGGTATTAGAGAATTCTTTTACCGGTATTAGGTGATGCCTTGGTCTGCGGGGATAAGTCGGACAAGTCGGACAACCTGCCTCGGATCTCAAATCCTTGTTTTAATGGAATATGGTCTGCGAGATATTCGCAAGTAGCTCAATTGGTTAGAACAGGAATCGTCTTAATCCTTGTTTTAATGGAATATGGTCTGCGAGAGAGTACAACCTTGAGCTGATAGCAACCACCACGGGTGTCTTAATCCTTGTTTTAATGGAATATGGTCTGCGAGGGTCAAATCTGTGAAGATCTGTATGTGAGCCCTTTACGACCAAAAAACCGCAGAACCCTAAAATTTTGAGGGAAAACATGTACCTCTGAGTGCAAATATACAAAGGTTTTTTGAATTGATTGTACAACGTGCCATCTCCACCTTACAATTTTGCGCTTTTAGGGCTTTTTTCTCCATCTCCCCTTACTTGATGAAGAAGTCGTCGGTAAGGAAGAGCCGCTCGCCGGCGCGTGTTATGGCGGTGTAGACCCACTGGTAGCTGGCGGGGGTGGCCTCGAGGGTGATGTTGCGCGGCATATCCACATAGACGTGGGGCCACTCACCGCCCTGCGACTTGTGGCAGGTGATCGCATACCCGTAGACCGCACGGAGGGCATTGAGGTAGGGGTCGGTGAACATCTGCTCCTTGTACTCATCTGATCCCTGAAGTATGCCTCTCTTTCGCATCCTCTTATGGAAGTCGATGAAGAGGTCCTTCTGTGCCTGCTTGCCGAGGTTGCTGAGCCCGGAGTAGAGGATATCCTCGATCAGGAATAGCCTGAAGACCTGCCCGGAGGTGAGCTCCGAGACCTCGATGGTGAGGAAGGTGAGGCAGGCTCGCTGCTCGCGCCGACCGATGCCGGTGACCCTGACGAGGTCTCCATTCCTCAGCCCGCTGGGTAGGTTATTCTGCGTCACCAGCAGCAGCTCATCCACCATCAGACGCGGGTCGGTAAATCCCAGGGCGGGTCTGACGAGACCGGAGACCTGACTGCACCGCTTATTGGCCCTGCAGATCATAGTCGCCCCGGCGTAGTCTCTGTCCCGGATCTCGGCGATGTACCTATTCACGAGCTCGATCTGGTTGCCGACCAGCTCGATGTCCTTGTGGTGCCTGAGGGGGAGCGAGCCCCACTTGACGGCGGGAGGGCTCTCGTAGAGTCGCCGGACCTTCTCCGCCGCCACGATGATGTCATTGTCCTTGGCCTGGCGGACTATCTCTGTCAGCTCGACACTCTCCGCCTCTATACCAAAGGTCTCCCGGAAGTACTTCGTAGAGAGGGCGGGGGAGTCTACCTGACCGATGGGAGGCAGCTGGCCCTTGTCACCGACGAAGATAAACTTCCCGAGGGGGTTGCAGTTGAGCAGATCCTGTAGTAGTCGTCCACTGCCGAAGGTGGCCTGAGTGGGATCTCTCGGAGGGACATCGGAGACCATAGAGGCCTCATCGATGATGTAGAGTAGGGGGCAATGCATATCCTCTCCCGCACGTAGCCCAAATTGCAGGAGCAGGTCGCCTGTATGATCCACCTCTCCGCCACCTCTCTCGATCTCCTCCAGCATCTTGTCAATGTCCTTGTCAAAGCCGGAGAAGCTGTAGATGAAGTGGTGGATCGTGGTGGCAAACCTCGTGTTGAGCGTCTGGCTGTCAGTGGGTTGGTCCTCTATGTGACGGCTGGCGCCCACCTTGTCGCTGAGTACCTTGGCTGCCCTGCCGGTGGAGGCGAGGAGGACGAATGGGAGGCTCTCCTCCTCCATAAGCCGGTCTACCACCATCCGTACCAGCGTGGTCTTGCCGGTGCCGGCGTAGCCGGAGAGGATCAGCACCCTGGCTGAGTCGTCGGTGACGAAGTTGCGGATCTGCCGGAGTGCCTTGCTCTGGTCCTCTGTCAGGACGAAGTCTTCCTCTATACTCATCTCACTCGCACTCTCTACTCTTATGCCCCGGGATACTTGCGGAAGGTCTCGAAGTCAAAGCGGACCTCCTTCACACCATCTGCTGTCTCCGTGACCTGTCGCCTCGTGGTGGAGGCGATGCAGGGTATGCCGAGCGGCTGAAGCCTCGTGATGACGGCGTAGCAGAAGGTCATCTCTCCCATAATGTGTACCGTGACGTCTCTCGTCTCGGCTCTCTCCTCGATCCGGGCGACATACTCCTCGGCGAGGTCGGTGATCTCTCTCTCTCCGGCCACCGGCGGGATGGCGGGGAAGTCCATATCCTCTATCTCCCCGTACATCTCCGCTGCCTCTCTCTGCCGTGCTCCCCAGCCGGTGGAGGGGTGGTTGGAGAGATTGATGAGCAGCGGAGCGCTGGGGGACTGTGTCGGGAGTGGTTCGATGGCTTGCTTACCCCTCAGCACCTCCTCCGTGCGCTTGATCAGCATCTCTATCCTGCCGGGGATGTCTCTCCCATTGACTGCATTGCGTCGGAACCCTGCGTGATTGAAGTCGTTGCGCAACTGACCGATCTCGGTATATAGCGGATGTAGCTCTCTCACGGCTGAGCCGGCGAGGTATTGCCTGACGACCTCCGCCCTCTTCTCTCTATCGGTGGGGTCGCTCTCGCCCAGCTGCCACTTGTCTTCGGCAATGCTTCCCTTAGTTATGTGAAAGGCCTTAGCGGCGAGCTCCGTGTAGTGCTCCTCGTCGGTAGGGTAGCCGTGGCTCGCGGCCACGTAGGCCTTCATCGTCTCCTGCAGTATGGTGATGCTCTGCTGATAGAGCTGCATCCGATAGCACCAGCGGGCAGCGGCAAAGCCGTTGCTCACAGAGGGCTTGGTGTCAAAGTCTCCGAAGGAGTCCTTGATCTTGTCGATGAGCGGGACCATCGGTGTGATGAGACCGGCATCCAGCCCGTGGGTGCACTCGTCCAGCTCCTTAAATATCTCCCCGCTCAGGATCTCTTTGCCCCTGATGGTGATGAGGCTCTGCGATACTGTCGTCAGCTTATTAACCAAGTCGCGGAGACCCTTGGCTGCCTCGCTCTTGCCCTTTGTCGCTTTCAGGATGGGGGTAACTCTCTCCTTTGTCAGCTCTGCCAGCCCGGAGGCGCGACCATTGCGGAGAAACTCGCCTGCCGCCACGGTCCAGTCCTGCAGCTCGATGAGTGCACCCAGGTCGACTAATTGCTTGGCATCCAGATTACCGTAGGTGATGCTGACCACCTCGGCACCCTTCAGCTCCTTGGCGTAGTTGGTGAGCACGAGGAGGAGCATCGGCAGGTAGCGGAAGCTGTGGGTGATGTCGATGTAGAGCCTGTCGCCCTCGTGGATCTGGTCGTAGATGGAGCGGAAGACGGACCAGATCGCCTCCTCGTCTCCTCCCTCTGAGATATCGACCGGCTCCACGGGGAAGGGAAGACCCATCTGACTGAGCGTCGGCTCGAGGCCGGCGTAGTCCTTGGGGGAGTCGGTTCTGCTGTCGATCGGCACTGCCTGCCAATTGGCGATCCTGGCCGTGGGGGTGAGGAAGATGTAGGCGGCATCGTCCGCGCTCCACTCGCTACGCTCCCTGAGGAGGTCGAGCGTTGCCTCCTGTATGAAGCGTGTCTCGGTGCTGGTGAAGTCGCCCTGCCGGTAACTGCAGAGGTTGTAGTTGCCGGTCCCCAATATGGAGATGAATACCTTACGTGATCTGCTGCTATCCATTGCTCTATAGGTCTACGTTCTTATCCGCCAGTCTTTGTCCGTCCACGATGCCCCGGATGCCGAGTATGCGCATGCGCTTCTTGATATTATCCTGCGTCTCCTGGGGCATCTCCCCGATCTTGTGGAGGGTGAAGAGGTAGGAATTCACCCGGAGCCCGAAGTCCTTGCTGATGGCGGCCAGCTTGTAGAGGTACTCCTCCACCATCCCCTTTTGCTTTTTGCCATACCCATACATCGTCACCTTACACTCGATCACGTAGAGGGCGTTGTCTCTGACGAAGGTGACGTCGAGCTCGTTGTCGTTATGTGCGGAGTCGTCCCGATAGATCTTGACCGACTTGGCGATGTCCTCGTCTCTCAGGTGGAAGTCTCTCTTGATCCGCAGGTAGGTGTACTCCTCGAGCCACTCTCCCGCCATATAGCGTCGCTCGGTGGGCTCCAGCCTGTCATTTTCATTGGCATGGGTGTAGCGCCACGGTATGACGAAGTCCTTCTGACGCATATAGTTAAAGGTGCTGAAGGGCTCGTGCTGCCCGTGGATGAGGCTGTTGTTGCACTCGTAGCGCAGGCCGTAGAGGGTGAGGTACTCCTCGAGGGTCACTCGGTAGGTGATGGCGTATGGCTCCTCGGAGGAGAGGTCGTAGTAGACGTTGGTGCCGAGAGGGACGTAGACGAGGTGTGAGTCGTACCGGTCGAAGTATCGCGCCACGGCGAGGGACATCATCTTGGTCCCGCCGGTGATATTGACTAAGTACTCCTGCCCCTCGGGCAGGTCCGCCGCCTCGAGCTCCCTGAGGATCGCCCTGTAGTTGTCATTGGGGACCACCACTCGCCTGACGCTCTCCGGCTCCAGCCCCAGCGCCGTCTCAAGGTGGATGCCGCTACGGCGCTGCTCCATAAGTGGCGTGGTGATGAAGAGGAGGTCGGAGTAGGTCCCCTCCATCTCCCTGATGAAGATAAGGTTGGGGACCAGGTGCTCGCTCAGGATCGATACGATTGTCTTGCTCATGGGTCACTCTATCCTTAGGGAGTCAAAGATCTGCTGCATCTGGGTCTTGCCGAGCTCCTTCGCGACTTCCCTCCGGATGCCCTTGCCGTGCCACTCCTTCTTGTCTCTTTTCTTGGCGCCATCGTAGATCTGCTGGAAGGTATCGATCACCAGCCTCAGCTCCTCGCTGTTGAGTGTGTCTCGTCCCTCTCTCTCGGCAGTGAGAATGAGCCACTTCTTGATTGCATGGAGATTGGCCTTCCAAGACTTGTCGGCGCTTAGAGTGGCACCCAGTCCCTCGGTATAGGCGGCCGATGCTCTCTCCTCTCTCGCCTGTTGCTCCTGTCGCTGCCTCAGATCCTCGCACTTGGCTTGCATCCTCTCCGAGAGGGCCTGCACTGCGGGGTGGTCAAGATCGTCGCGGAGGCTCTTGATGACCTCGGTGAGCTTCTCTTCGCCCGCTGCGGGGTCGAGCGTGTCTGCCTCCTGCAGGAGAGTCTCGCACTGCTCCGTGAGCCGGTCGAGCCGCTTCCGCTCCTCTTGCTCTCTGACTCCCTCCGAGAGGGACTCCGGCATGGCTGGAGTCACCTCCTCGCTGTAGCGACGGAGGTAGGACTTGCTCTTCTTGGCGTCGGCAAAGTCGTTGACATTAGGTGAGACGGAGAGCTTCATATAGTGGTGACTGTCCCTCGAGACGGGGTTCCCGGAGATGGCAAAGAGCTCCCGCATCTGCTGTGTGCTGATCCAGGACCCGAGACTCTTGTCCATCTCCAGCTCAAATAGCCCCATATAGTAACCCGCCTCCCGGAGCTCCTCGCCCGTCAGTTGTACCTCGTAGCGGCATCGTCCGTAGCCGTAGGACTTCCCCTGCCCCAGCTGGTGATAGCAGCCGTCACTGCCGTGGAAGGTGAGGGCGGAGAGCAGGGCGCCCAGCTCTATGGGGCGGAGGTTGTGGAAGACCACATCCCCACAGAAGGTGGCACCCTTACGGATCGGGGTCAGTGTGGAGTCGGTGTCGGCACTACCCGTCTTGGCCTGCCAGAGGCCATCTCTCACGTGGTACCGCTTCCATCCGGCGAGCCGCCCGTCGTTGTAGGTCTTGTAGTCGAGGGTCTTGCCCTGCGCTCCCTGCTGCTCGATATAGATCGGGTAATAGGAGGCCTTGGGGGAGGCCAGCACTAATGTCACCTCGTCTCCGGACTGAGCATCGTCGGAGAAGGCGTTGCCGAAGTGTACCCGTCCCTTGAGACTATCCGTCTGGCGGGTGTAGCCAAAGAGGCACTCCGCCAGGTCGGGCTTTGTCTCCCTGTGCTCGGCGGGCAGGAGGTCGGCGGGCGTATTGTCGTACGGAAGCTTGTAGAGAAGGGCGAGACCGAAGTCCTTGATCTGCCGTCCGTCTGTGCGGAAGAAGACGGGGATCCCCTTCGCTCCCTCTCTCAGCTGAGGCTTCCAGTGGGTCCAGTCGTCCGAGTCTTGGTAGATAAATTCGTAGTGCTCCAGCTCCTCCGTGGTGAGGGGATAGGCCGCGGTCGACTCGGAGGGGAAGACAAATTCGTAGTACTTCCCTGCGTTCTTTGCCCGCTCCTCCTTCCACTTATCCGGCTGACCGGTCAGGACGATATCCCCCCGTATCGGGCCCTCCTCATCGTGGACCACCCTCCTCCCGTTGCCGCCCTCCACAGATGTGAAGAAGTGGCCGTCCAGTCTCCACCCCTCCAGGAGGTGGTACTTGTAGGCGGCGGTCTTGGGGTCGTACGTTTTTTTGCGCCCCTCGACCTCCTCGGTCACCTCCTTATTGAGGTTGATCTTGCTATGCTCTGAGAAGTGCTCCTCCATCACCGCCTCGCCAAGCAGGTCGTCTATCTCCTTGTGGCTGATGCGGAAGGGCTGTCCGTGGTCCTCGATCTCATATCTCCCGTCGCGCATCCTGAGGTAGCCGCACTGAAATCTCAGCTGCTCCTTTTTTAGCGTATAGAGCTTCTCATTGTCCCACTCGCGCTGAGCAAACTTTGTCCTCGGGTCTACGCTCATCTTGCCGAAGCTCATGATCTCGAGCAGGCTGCGCACCTCGCCCTTGATCGAGGTGGCGGGGATGAAGCTCCGCCCCTTGACTCGGCTGAAGCGATTGTCCTCTGCCTCCTTGGTCTGACCGTTGCGGATGAAGAGATCAGACTCTGTCGTGATCGTAAGCTTGATGACCCCGCTCACCCCGTCTGAGAAAGGGATGTCGTGCGAGATCTGATCTGCCCAGTCGGGGAGATAGACCCGGTCGGACAGGGGTACGAAATTGAAAGGTGCTTCTACTGCCATAGCCTATACTCTGTGCTCTTTAATCCTCAAATCCGACAAAAGCGATGTGGTCAAAGACCAGCACCCCCATACCGAGGCAGGCCGGGTCCTTCTCCTCTCTCCAGTAGCGGAGAAACTTTAGATGCGGCCTCGACATCCTCAGCGCAACCAATTGCAGGCTCTCCACCTCCGGATCCTCATAGTCGCTCTCATCCACCCGGTGCTTACTCACCAGATAGCGTCCGTCGATGTACTTGATGCTGATCGAGATCCCCTCCTCCCTGCTGTAGAGGTAGCCCTCCTTGACAAAGGGGTTGACGCTGCTCAGCAGGGCGGTATCCAACGGCCTGTCGTAGTGGTACTCGACGGCCCTGTCTGCATTGCTCATCCAGAGGTATCCCTCGTAGGCGATCGTCGTGTCGATCTCCTTAAGCTCTATCGTACTCATAGATTGTCTCTCCATTCTTGGTGATGGACCCATAGAAGCGTCCGTTCCCCTTCATCACTGAGCCTCCCAGTGGCAGCATGCCACCACAGAGATCCTTCATCGCACTCTCAAGGGCCGAGAGTGCGTCATGGACCCGATCCCGATCCTCACTCTCCAGCGCGTGCTTATCGATCGTGATCTCCATGGTGATCTCCTCCTCCGCAGCATAGACGGATTTCTCGGAGAAAAGGGCTCCACTGACTGCCCCGCCTGTGAAGCGGTCGATCCGCACGTGATTGAATACATGGTCCTCGGCCGCCTCCGGGCGCTTGAGCAGCACGTCTGAGAAGAGTACGTGCCCTCTGCTGCATCCCTCTCCGCTCTCCTCCCCGGCGGTGCCGAAGAGTAGGGCAACGGCGCCGTTTTTCTGCCCGATGTAGTCCTCGATGGCGGCTCCCTCAGGCAGATTGTCGGCGGCTATGCCCTGCTGCTTATTGTAGTGGAAGGCGGTGCGGTGAGAGAGTGCCCCCTTGACCGACGAGCTCGGTATCAGGATCATCTGCTCCGCATCGATGATCGTGGCGCGATCTCCCTCCCACACGATCTGCTGCTCGGTCACATACCGCTTGTCCGCATCACTATCCCCGAGACCGGAGCCGAAGAAGATGAAGTCCACCGGGCGGAGTGTGAGGAGGTACCTGTCGCTCTCCCTCTCCTCGATCTCCCTCGGAGTGTAGGGTGCGAAGCCCTCCCACTCTGCGCTCAGGCAGGAGGACTTGGCGAGGTAGAGTGACAGCTCCTCCGGCTGCCGGAGGTCGAGCCGGCGGTGTAGTGCCCGCACGACCCGTACCTTGCCGAAGCCCTTGCGGCTCCCCCCGCCTATGCGGAAGAGGTCCGAGTCGATCGTGTCGATGATCCGGAGGAGTACCTCGTCTGACGAGTCCGCCTCCTCGGCCGAGGAGATCAGCTCCATATCGAAGCAGAAGCGTGTCCCCTTCAGCACCACCTCCTCGTCAAATTTTCCCCTCATCTCCGTGGCGCCTCTGTGCCCGATGCGCGCATGCTGACGTATCGGCAGGGTGCTGTACGCCTCTAAGAGCGGATCCTCCTCTATCGGGGCAATGCCATCGACCGCCCTGCCCCTGCTGTCGAGGATCTTCGCCTCGCTGATGATGAGCCGCGATCCCTCGCCACTCGTGGGGGACTGCCAGCCCATCAGGGTCTGCTGCAGCTCCTCAGAGGGGAGCGCGTGGCGTATCACCCCGGCGAGTGAGGTGCCGGGGATGAAGGGCAGTCTGTGGACATCCCGCAGTACCGGCGCATCAGTCAGGGGACTCTTCTCTCCACTGCTGATGGATAGCGGGCTGTCTGCTTCTATGGTGATCCGTGCAATGTTTCGGATCGGGTAGAGTGTATATGCCATAATTTCTGGAGAGTTTGCTTAGTTGTCCTTAGAGCTCTTCTTGCCCATCGTGGAGGCGAGGTTGATAACCAGGTCCTGGAAGCTGCTCTCTGACTCCGGCACTGCCGCCTCCCTGCTCAGGAAGTCGATCAGTATGCTCCGGCGTCCGTTTTTCTCCCACTTCTCCTTGGCCACCCCGTGATTGAGGTAGCCCTCGATCGCCTCGATCAGCGCATCTGCATCCTTGTGTACCATGGCGAGACTGCGTATGGAGCCCCACTGGGAGGCGAATTGGTCTCCCATGAAGAGCCTCGCATGCTCCCTGGCAAAGTTGTTGACTAAGTCGTAGACCCGGTGCATCCTCCTGCTGTGACTGCTCTTCCTCCGGAGCACCGTCAGCAGCTGCCGGTCGCTTTCGGTCAGCACCGACGGCTTCGCCGCCCTGCTCTCGCCCGGCTCTGTCTCCTCCCTCTCGCGGGTAAAGGTGTAGCGGCTCCTCCCCTCCGAGGTGTCGGCGGAGAGGAAGTCAGGATTGTAGATCACCCGCCCAAAGCCCTCACTCTGGTAGTACCCCACATAGGATGTGCGGAGGTCGCGGGCGTCGGTCCTGACGACGAGGACGCTCCCCTTCTCGATCCCGCACCGATCGGTGTCGTAGGCGTGGAGGGTATAGTTCCACGGGGCGTAGCGGAAGGTGCGCACCTGACTAAGGTCCCACAGGATCTCGCCCGACCCCAGCCCCAGGTCTGCTGCCGTGGGGCGAAAGGTGGGGTACCCCTCGGCATCGAGGAAAATCAGCCGAGAGTCGGCATAGACCACCACGCAGCGCCCTCCTCGCACCTCTACGGCGTGGTCGCCGCTGAGCGGCTCCTTGTAGTCGCAGGGGGCGATCTCCACCCGCCCATACTGAGCCGTCCTTGAGCGGCCTATGTGGTGCTCCCCCACCAGCGCCTCCATGATCTCGTCCCTGTAGCGCGCCGCCACGTCATCTATCTCTACGGAGAAGTAGAGTGTCAGTCCCTCGCAGAGAGACTCCAGCCCGTACATCTGCTCGTCACGCGAGCGGCGCTTCTCCGAGTCGTAGGCGGACTTGATGGCAAAGTTTTTCCGGATGCTCACCCTTGTCCCCCTGTTGCCGTCAAGGGCGTAGTACCCGCTGCGGCACTGCTTGAGGGACTTCTGTCTCAGCCTTGAGAGGTCAGGGATGAGGTGGTAGACGTAGCTCTCCTGCTCGATGCTGCTCAGCTTGGGGTAAAAGAGTGCGGCCGGGACCTTCACGCCCCGGATGTCGTTGATGCCGGGATGGGCGTCGCCGAAGCGAACGCTCCCGCTGTGGAAGATGAGGTGCGTGCGCTCGTCCTCCTTGTCATAGAGGCTCCTCGCTACCACGCCGAGGAAGTTATTCCCCGGGATGAAGGTCAGCGTCTGAGCCTTACCCTCTGTCGTCGGGGTGTCCCGCAGCACCACGTCGGAGAGGAGTGTACACTTGAGCTTTATGGTCTCCATAGTCAGTCGTCTATTCTTGATATTTCGCAGCGGCCATAGCCTCTGCTCCTGCCCAGTCCCAGGCGCTTCACATACTTGAGTGCCTCCTCGAGGAGCGCCTCCTCTTCCGCTGAGCCGATCCCGGTGATCTCGCCGTAGAGGGTGCAGGGGATCGCTGTCTCTATGCGGCGAAGGGTGTGCTCCTTGGCGACCCCCCGCTCGTCGATGGCGGTGGAGGAGAGGGAGCGGTAGAGCATCTCCGGGTCGATGTCCGGCGTGGTCAGGAGGCTCCGGCGCATGGCGTCACTCAGTGAGGCGTTGGTGAAGTAGAGCCGCCCCTGCCGGCTCTCGCTGCCGAAGAGCCCCTCCACCGATCCCTCCTCGCCTCCGCGGAGGAGTAGGATATTGGTGACAGCCTCGCGGAGAAGTCCCTTCAGCGTCCTGCCGGGGACGAAGGGGAGACCACTCACATCCCGGACCACTAATTCGTCCACATCGGCACCTGCAGTCTGTCCGGAGCCGCAGTGCCAGTAGGAGAAGAATTCTATCTTGTACCTCATCTCTTATACTATCTCTTACCTCTTCTTTGTGACCAAGTTGAGTATCCCATACAGGGAGAGCACATCGTAGGCGGGATAGGCCCTCACGCCACTCCTGCCGGCAGCCGAGGTCACCCTCCTTGCAGTCGGCCGGGTGAGCTGATCCACCATAGCTCTGCCCTTAGCCCCATAGACCATCCTCATCCGCTCCAGGTGCTGTGCCGCAGCTCCCTCCCCTCTATGGAGGAGAGAGAGCCACTGACGGAGCCCCGACCTGACGCCGTCGCCCTCCGTCGACATCAGACTGTCGCAGGCCGCCCTCAGCTCACCGATCGTCGCGTAGCCCTCGCGCGGATCGAGGTAGTAGGGGCCATACACCAGTGAGACGCCCGGTGATGGTGTCAGAGCCCTATCGACGATCTCGCCGTAGCTCTGCACGTAGCTGTCCTCCACCTTATGGTACATCAGGCAGGCGGGGACGCTCTCGCCCTCGCCCCTGAGGCGCTTCGCCTCATTCTTTGCCACCCCGCACAGCTCCTCCGCCAGCCGGTAGCCGTAGTGGAAGGGGTAGGACGACTTGATGAAGGCGACCCCCGCACAGGCAGTCAGCCGATCCATGCCGGTCTCCTGTCGGAGGATCCGCCCGAGCACTCCCTCACCGGTGTGGTACTCAAAGCGCCGGATGAAGGCGGTCGCATAGTCTATCGCCAGCCGACCGCTGATGATCGCCGTCATGTCGTCGCCCCCCAGCACGATCGGTCGGAGGAGGTAGGTGCCGCCCATCTCCCCCTCAATCTCCCGGAAGGCATCATTCGCCGCCCGCTCCGTGGCGCGGTCAAGCTCTCGCGAGAAGGTCCTGTACTGCTCGAGATCGTGACCCACCCTCTGCACCACCTGCCCGAGACCATTCCCGTCGGCGTGGATGATCGCCAGCCAGTCGTTGCCCTCGGTCATGCGGGAGACATCAAAGGGGAAGCGCTCCGCCTCCACCCTCTCCTTGCTCTCCCTGCCGTAGAAGCTATTCTGTGCCAGGTAGATGGATCTATTGTACCTCGTCTTGGCTGCCGTGGTGAGGTCGGTCTCCTTGCCCTCGGTCGAGACAAGCGGCAGCCCTGTCCTCCCCGATCGGCGCACACCGAGCGGGCCGATGATCAGGTCGGGCTGCGGGCGATTGCGCTGCGCCTTGAGCTTCGTCTCCAGGTCATCGATGGCTCTCGTCTCATCGCGTCCGTCGAGCTCCACCACTGCCTGGCTGATCGTGATCCCCGGCGCCTCCGTCATCACCCTGCGGGGGAAGTCCCGGACCGCCCGCCGGCAGGACTCTCTGTCGTCAAAGCGGTAGCGCACGTTGCCCGCCGCACCTATGTATAGGTGGTCGTCGCGATAGCAGCTCCCGAGGGTCTCCCGGAAGAGCCTCGTGCAGATCTCTGCCACCAGCTCGCTGGCCCCCACGATGTCCTTCAGCTCATTTGTCTGGAAGATAAAGTCTTGTATGCCCTGCACTGAGGCACCATATAAGTAGTTCATAGGCGTGATGAATTGTGATTTCTGACTTTAGTGACCGTCCCATACCCCACACTGGCGTGCTTCCCGAGGCCGATATGGTCCGGGAGGGAGATATTGGACTCAAATTGCAGGTCCATCGCCGCCAGCGGCACTCCTTTGTACTTTATCGTCCGGAGGGGAGAGGCGGAGGTGATGGTGATCCGGAGCGGAAAGGGGATGAAGATGCCCACCCCCTTGAGCATCGACAGGATGTTTCCGGTCAGGATCCTCTCCAGCATGATGAGCCGGGCAGCCATGCTCGGCTCGCTCTGATAGAGCTGATGGTTGCGCTCATTGAGCGGGAGCCAGTCCCTCAGCCGGTAGGTGACGGGGGGCGTGCACTCCTCCACCGGGTGGGCGAGTGCATCGATCGACTCGATCCTGAGGACCACACGCCGCTGACCGATGTGGGTGTCGAGGGACTCTACGCTGAGGAGATCCCCGAGGGCGTCCACCCCCTGCCCGATGCAGAGGAGGGCCGCCTTACCTCCGATACGCTTGTACTGCACCAGCGGATAGCTGTAGCGAAGCCCCTCGGTCGTGTGGTTGTGGAAGAGGGTACTCCGGCAAGAGAGCAGGCTGTTGACCGCCCCACGGAGCAGAGGCATCTCCCATCTCTCGATAGGGGTGTCCAGTCGCATTAGTAGTGTATTCACCTCGTCCATATCAGGATCGTTGCCGGAGCTTGTGGCGATAGGTTTGGGTTTCTTCTCCGAGTGGGGATGACACCCCACCGGTTTCTTCTTGCGACTAAGATATCACTTTTTTCTGAGATTAAAGAATGCTAATCCCGGTATTAGGTGACATCTTGCTCTGCGGGGATAGGTCGGACAAGTCGGACGGGTCGGACAAGTCGGACGACCTGCCCCCGTTCCCAAATCCTTGTTTTAATGGAGTATGGTCTGCGAGGTTGAGAGGGCCTTCTGGCCATCTTGGCTGGTGAAGACCTAGTCTTAATCCTTGTTTTAATGGAATATGGTCTGCGAGGCCATAAAGGTCCTGACAGACTACTACGGCGTCAAGCGTCTTAATCCTTGTTTTAATGGAATATGGTCTGCGAGAAGTCTGAAATCGATGAGCGTATCGCTGAGATTGCGTCTTAATCCTTGTTTTAATGGAATATGGTCTGCGAGCCGTGAGTTTTCCCGTCCTATGGATGGACAGATTTAGTCTTAATCCTTGTTTTAATGGAATATGGTCTGCGAGCGTAGGCTTTGAGGACTTTGAGCAGGCGGAGAAGTTGTCTTAATCCTTGTTTTAATGGAATATGGTCTGCGAGGCTATGACGTGACGGCCGAGATGGTCAAGCATATAGCCGGTCTTAATCCTTGTTTTAATGGAATATGGTCTGCGAGAGGTCATCTCTTAGATGGGAAGCCTGTTTCCTCCATTCCGTCTTAATCCTTGTTTTAATGGAATATGGTCTGCGAGTGTAAAGATGATGTTGAGTATGGAAGACCATACTTAGTCTTAATCCTTGTTTTAATGGAATATGGTCTGCGAGCACAGTCTATATGTTCAGAAGTAGACGTGCGCTATGTGTCTTAATCCTTGTTTTAATGGAATATGGTCTGCGAGAGGGAGATCCAGGTCTCTTCTGTTGATACTGTTGTGGGGTCTTAATCCTTGTTTTAATGGAATATGGTCTGCGAGGTTATGGAGTGGTTGGCTAACGACATTGCCGATCGCTGTCTTAATCCTTGTTTTAATGGAATATGGTCTGCGAGAAGCCCTCTCCAGATCTTGGAGAGTGGCTGCTTCTGGAGTCTTAATCCTTGTTTTAATGGAATATGGTCTGCGAGGGTCAAATCTGTGAAGATCTGTATGTGAGCCCTTTACGAC
>NZ_JBWPWJ010000007.1:0-138298 GCF_056590575.1 Porphyromonas sp. C0041D3 | reverse complement strand
AGATATCCATATAAGGGACGTTAGAGACGATGACGTTGATAGGCTGTAGGTGTAAGTGCAGTAATGTATTTAGCCGAGCAGTACTAATTTCCCAAAAATGCTTTATCCCCTCCTCCCCCTCCCCTTGCGGGATGTGGGAGGAGGACAAGAAGAATAACATATCGTACTATTCTCTATGAGAGTAACAGATATGGATTCGCAAGAGCGTACTACGACAGTAAGACTGTCGAGTAATACTCTACAAGCTTCACAAGATAAGGCTTACACGCCAAGTGAGAGCAGCTACGGCTGCACACGTTAGAGACTCCATCGAGAGATGATGAGAAGGAGCTGAATCCTCTACTGACAAAGACTTGCTCGAAGGTCTGACGAGTAGTGCATCTTACATTCCGTATGTTTTTTAATACAGTCATCCGCTAAGGATCGACCAAAGACATTTAGGTGGTTATAGCGTTGGGGATCCACCTCTTACCATTCCGAACAGAGAAGTTAAGCCCAATAGCGCCGATGGTACTTGTACGCAGGGAGAGTAGGTAGCCGCCGTCTTTTTGAGAGGAGAGATCAGACACTCACGTGTCCGGTCTCTCCTCTCTTTTTTTGTGTCACATCGTGAGCACCAGTCTAGCGAGTCGGACCAGTCGGACCAGTCGGACCAGTCGGACGAGTCGGACTGGTCGGATCAGTCGGATGTGTCGGGTCTCTTTTATTGTTTATTCTTCTTTATCGTGGCAGTTTGGTGATAGGAGCTATAGTGCCGGATTAGGTGATTATAGAGGACGTTACTTACACGAGGGGCGACATTTTTGGGTGGATTGATTGCTTGCGATGCTGACGTATGTACGGATGCCACTATTGGCTCATTTAGGTAGAGAGGCTTGGTGGAGTAGGCTGCGAGTGCGCTGTGAGTGCGCTATTTTGTATGGACTATACCCTGTCTATAATAGACTTCAATGGATTGGGGACTGTTATAGATGGCAAGAGGATGCTGAGGCCGCTCTTTGTCGTCAGATAGTCAGGGTGTATGGCTAGGTATGGGGAAGGGTGTCAGGTGGCTGGCTTTACAGTGCGCTGAGGGCTGCTTTTGCGGCTTCTCCGACTACGACGTAGCGGATAAATTTCCCCAAGGTCATCCAGAATAGTACGCCCCATGCGTTGGCTCGCAGGTATCCCATAGCTACTGCGATAAAGTCGCCCACACCCGGTAGTGCCACAAATATCGACACCCACGACCCTCGGCCATGGATCTTAGTTACCCATTTCTGGATCTGCTCCTCTTTCATCCTGAAGTACTTCTCGAGCCACTCGAGCTTGCCGAGCGAGCCGAGCCAGTAGCAGGTCATCCCTCCCAAGCTGTTCCCGACGGTCGCTGCGATGATCAGGGTAGAGTATGTCGCCCCACTTGCCAAGACCCCTGCAAAGACAACTTCGGAGCTGAAGGGAAGTACGGTCGCGGCTAAGAATGCGGCTATGAAGACGCCTATGTAGCCGTAATTAACGAGAAAGTCAAGCACGATGTTTCTACCAATGTAATGGTTTACCATCCACAAAGGTACTTATAAAGGAGTCATTGACTACCTTTTGAGTCGTGTGATACTATGAATTTCGTACACGCCCTTTCGTATGGCAATATCCGTTCCGCCATATAAAATGAGACTCCCAGTGTGTGATACACACCGAGAGTCTCTGATGATATGTGTTGCTTGTGAGGCTTATCTCACGCTCCGATGCGGATCACGTCTCCGGGACGGATCATACTGCTTCTCCGGAGCTTCGGATTGAGCCGGCGTATCTTGGCAACTGAGGTGCCTGTCTTCGCAGCGATCTGTGACAATGTGTCTCCCCTGCGGACCCGGTAGGTTTTGAAGGAGTTGTCTCTTGTCTTTGTGTTGCTCGCTCTGTACTGGATAGTCGAGTTGCTTCGTGTAGAGCGCCCCTTGGCATAGACGTACATCTCATTGCGAGGTGCGCCGCTGGCGAAGTCAATCAGCTGCTGAGGATTGAGCGCGATGCCCATAAATCGTGTCTCGTAGTGGAGGTGCGGACCGGTGGAGCGACCGGTGCTACCACCGAGACCGATCGCATCGCCGGCGCGGACGACGGCATTTTCCTTTACCAGTTGTCTGGAGAGGTGTCCGTAGAGGGTCTCAAGACCATTCGGGTGGCGGATCACCACATACTTACCATAGCCACGACCATCGACATCTACCAGTCGCACGCGACCGGAGAAGGTAGCGCGGACAGTATCTCCGCGGTTGAGGTCAATGTCGACACCGTAGTGCATACGACGGAAGCGACGACGATAGCCGTAGCTGCTATTGATGCGACGGATGCCGTCCAGCGGGTAGACAAATTCCTTGAGACTGATCTCGTAGCGTGAGGGGATGGCTGCTGAAGCCCCACGAAGGGGATTGAGGGAGTTATTCCAAGACTCCTCGCCATAGAGATCGACTGAGGGGTATAGGAGATCCTCCTCGGTCAGTTCGTCCAAATTGAGAGACTCATTGATCGCCTTAGCAAAGTTGGTGACCAGAGTGGTGTCTCTGTAATTGAGGTTAGAGGCGAGCAGCTGTGCGGCTGCTCCATTCTTCTTGTCCGCGTCCTTAGTGACGACCTCAGTGGACTTCCGGGTGTGGTGCTTTGCCGGTCGGTTACTCTGCTGTGCATGACCAAAGGCACACGTGACGAGCAGGAGTCCGACAGCTACCGCTCTCCGAAGAAGGGAGCTGGTTGTACTCATTCTGTAATAAAAGAAAGTTGACACCCTCTCCTCAGACCCCCTCAAGCTTTGGCGTGCTCTCATCGTCCACATCTATACAGACGGGGCGCCAAGACCATGTCAACTCCGGAGGAAGAGACAGGAGAAGATATAAAACACAATTTCCACATGAGTCCCCCCTCTCGTTTCTTATTACGAAAGCTCATCGTCACAGTGGCCCCGTACGCTTACAGTCGGCTCACACGGACAACAGTTTCCCGAAAGAGTGAACTCTTACAAGGCGCAAGGTACGAATTATTTCTTAGCTTGGCACAAGAGATTACTCCTTTTCTCAGCGATTTAAGCACTTTTTAGCACCCTTGGGAGTTCACGCCATTGATTTATGATTGCGTCGCTGCTCACGGACCTGCTTCCGATCGTGGCGTATCACCTGGAGGGCATTGAAGATGTTTTGGAATATAGAGTAGGCGGCTTGCGAGACGGAGGCGATAGGGTTGAGGTACGCCTGGATCATCCAGATGCTGATGGAGGAGTTTTTCTGCCCCAGTGCCTGACCGATGGTGACGCTCTCACCGAGTACCTTTCTGCTCATCGCCTTACCGACAGTGTACTGGATGATGCAGGTGACGAGACCTATCAGCACCAGCACGATGATCATCGTAGCCACGCCTTGGCGCTCTTGCGCAACGAAGTGGACGGTATTGGCGATGACGAGCGAGAGGAGGAAGATCCATATATAGAGGGAGGCGGAGGAGAGGGAGCGTACCTTGGCGTGCAGTAAGGGGAGCTTCCAACGGATCCCAAAGGCAGTCAGGAGAGGGATCATCACGATCGGCAGTACGCCCACTAGTACGTGTGCCATCGACTGCAGGAGAGTCCCCTGGGGATGCCCCAGCCAGCCGAGGATCAGAGGACCGGTGATGATGATGCTCAGGCAATTGATCACCACATATGAGGTGACGATGGCGATGGAGCCACCGAGGAGCCCCACGATCACCGGTGCCGCAGCTGCCACGGGGCAAAGGAAGCACATCAGCACTGCCTGGGCGTAGATCTCAGCGAAAGGTACCGGCAGGTACCGCACGAGGAAGTACCCTCCGAGAGCCAGCGCAATCTGAGTCACGATGAGGGTCAGGTGGATCGGTCTTGGGCGAATGTCTCTCGGTGCGATCCGTGAGAAGGTGAAGAAGAGCATGGTCATCAGCACGTAGGGGATCATCGGGCTGAGGACCGACAGCGGTCGGTAGGCGATGATGCCCAAGAGGATACTCCCAAAGAGTCCGTACTCCTTGAGGAGCCTTTGGATGGTCGTGCTGATGTCCGCGCTCACGTTAGCTGTACCTGGTCGATCATATCCTCCGCCAGTCGTGCGTGGAGGAAGAGCCCGGCCATCTCCGCAAATTCGCCATCTTCCTCTGTCGTGAGGAAGTGTGAGATCCCATTCTTGCTCAGTCGCCGCTCCATTTCTGGATGACGCAGCAGGTAATTCTGCGTTGACTCGGCCACGATCATACCCTGCTCTGCGATCACGATGTCGTCGCGGACAAACTCCCGTATGCGAGGGAGTAGGACCGGGTAATGCGTGCAGGCGAGCTGGATGGTGTCGATCCTCGGATCCTTCCGTAGCAGCTCCTCGATATTGCGTCGCACGAAGTAATTGACCCCCTCATTGGCCTGATACTCGCCTCCCTCGATGAGAGAGACCCACATCTTGGGCGCCTGCTGTGTAAGCTGTATCTCGGGGTGGAGCCGATTCACCTCCAGCAGGTAGGTATTGCTCTTCACCGTTGCCGGTGTGGCGAGGATCCCCACGTGGCCGTTTCGGGTCAGCTCCCCGAGACGCTCCACCGTCGGGCGGATGACGCCGAGGATACGACGGGAGGGGTCACTGCTCGTGGGGAGATCGATCTGCTGCAGTAGTCTGAGCGCATGGGCGGAGACCGTATTGCAGGCGATGATCACCAACGGGCAGCCGCAGGCAAAGAGATGCGACACCGCCTCGCGTGCGTACTCGTATATCGTCGGGAGGGAGTGCTTCCCATAGGGTGCTCGGGCATTGTCACCGAGGTAGAGGAAGTCATACTCCGGTAGCAACTTGCGCAGGTAGCGAAGGATCGTCAGCCCACCATAGCCTGAATCGAAGACCCCGATAGGAGCCTCCATGAAGGGGAAAGGTGTCGGTGTCCTGCCCGTCGTCATAAGCCCACCTCTATGTCACGCCCGAAGGGGTGAAGTGCTATGCCGGCAAATTTGAAGTGCTGTCTCCCGAAGGGGATCCCGATGATCGTGATGCAGAGGAGTATCCCGAAGAGAAAGTGCGTGAGGGCAATCCAGATACCTCCGAGGATAAACCAGAGGATATTGAGAATCGTACTCCCCAGCCCTCCTGTTGACTCGCTCACCTTGCTTCCGAAGGGGAAAACCATTACAGCGGCGATCTTGAAGAGCTGAAATCCAAAGGGGATCCCCACGATCGTCAGGCAGAGCACGAGCCCCGCAGTCATATAGCCGATGGCGGTCTCCAGTCCCCCGAAGATCCACCAGATAATATTCCCTATGATCTTCATCACTCTCCTCTCATCTTAAGAAACCTATCCGCAGCGATGGCGGCACGACAGCCGATGCCGGCGGCAGATACAGCCTGACGATAGACCGGGTCGGCCACATCACCGGCGGCATAGACCCCCTCAATCTCTGTCCCCGGGTCGCCACTGTCCTTCGTGAGGATAAATCCATGCTCATCGAGCGTCAGCTGGCCATTCAGGAAGTCGGTATTGGGCTTATGACCGATTGCCTCAAAGAATCCGTCGATCGCGATCTCGGTGCGCTGCTCGTCTGCTTCGCCCTTATTGATCACAAGCTTCGCTCCCTGCACGGTAGGCTCCCCGAAGAGCCCCTCTGTCTGATGCTTCCAGAGCACCTCGATATTCTCCGTCTCTTGGACCCGATCCTGCATCACTTGGCTGGCACGCAATTCATCTCGACGGACGATGAGGTAGACCTTCTTCGCCAGGCTGGAGAGATAGATCGCATCACCGCAAGCAGTGTCTCCACCACCGACGACGGCAACGATCTTCCCTTTGTAGAAAAATCCGTCGCATGTGGCGCAGGCGCTCACGCCGGCACCCATATACTTCTTCTCCTCCGGCAGTCCGAGCATCTTGGCGGAGGCACCGGTGGCTATGATGACCGTCTTGGCTGTGATGGTATACTCACCATCCACAGTAGCGACAAAGGGTCGCTTGCTGAGGTCCACCTGTGAGACCAGTCCGGAGCGGACCTCAGCCCCATAGCGCTCAGCCTGCTTGCGCAGGTCATCCATCATCTCGAAGCCTCCCACACCCTCGGGGTAGCCGGGGAAATTCTCTATCGAGGTCGTCTCCGTCAGCTGTCCGCCCGGCTGCAGTCCCTCCAGGATGATGGGTGAGCGGTTGGCGCGAGCAGCGTAGATGGCAGCGGTATATCCCGCCGGGCCGGAGCCGATGATCAGGATGTCTGTCTGGGTATTCTTATCTGTATTCATATCGGTGTTATCTTAAGTCTATCAGCTTTGCTCCCTTGGCTTTGTCGGGAGTGTATCTAAAAAATGACTTGTCCTTTAGTTCCTTAAACTCCCCCTCCTCAAAGCGTGTCACCTCTATCAAGACCGGCTCCATGAGCCCCTTCTCCTCCAGTCGAAGGGAGATAGGGCGCCCGTCGGGTGCGATCAGTGCCTCGAGTTTGGTGAGCGAGCCGTCGTATCGATTTTTCCCCTTTTTGCGTGGCACCGCAGTGACTCGGGTATTCTTTCCCTCCTTCTTCTTAGTGATGGAGAAGGCGTTCTTCCTGACGCTCTCGAGATTGAGCAGTGGATTGATCTCCAGTAGATCCTCCTTGTGCGGGGTGGAGAGATTGACCTCTCCGCTCTGCCGGATATAGACCCACAGATCCGTCCCATCGTACCACGCCTTTACCTCCTCGGAGTCATAGTAGAAGCGCCGTCCCTCTGCGTAGTACTTACAGTCTGTCGTCGCATCCTCGAGGGTCATCCGGAAGTCTACCTGTAGCCCCTCCTTAGCCTCGAGCTGACTTATCGTCTTGTCGAGTAGGTCTGTCGTCTGTGCTTTTGCAGTGGTGGCGCAGAACACGACGAAAAGGAGCCAAAAGAGTATGTGGGTTGATGAATATGACATAATATGCACTGTATCTTAGATTTCCGGATGAAGGATCCGCTCGAGCTGCTCCTGTGTCGTCACAAGGAGATCGCGCGAGCCGCGCCCGTCCGGCTTACTGATGATGCCTGCCGCCTCCAGCTGGTTGCAGAGCCGGGCAGCACGGTTATATCCAATGGCAAAGAGCTGCTGGATCAGCGAGATAGAGACACGTCCCTCGGCCACGATGCGCTCTGCCACCACGTCGAAGAGGTTGTCCCGCTCGTTGGGGTCGATCGATCCGTCCCCACCGGCAGCACCGCCCTCGCCCTCTTGGGACACCTCCGGCAGCTCGTAGGCTGTGGGGAATCCCCGCTGCGCACCGATGAAGTCTACCACTCCATTCACCTCAGGTGTATCGACAAAGGCACACTGCACGCGGGTCAGCTTTGTACCGGACTGGTAGAGCGCATCTCCCTTGCCGACCAGCCTATTGGCCCCGCTCGCATCGAGGATGATGCGGGAGTCCACTTGCGATGTGACGCGGAAGGCGAGGCGCCCGGGGAAGTTTGCCTTGATCGCACCGGTGATGATGCTCGCCGTCGGTCGCTGGGTCGCGATGATGGCGTGGATGCCGATGGCGCGCGCCTTCTGAGCCAGACGGGTGATCGGCAGCTCGATCTCCTTACCCGCAGTCAGCAGCAGATCGCCGTACTCATCGATGATCAGGACGATGTAGGGCAGGAAGCGGTGACCGTTCTCGGGGTTTAGCTCCCTGTTCCTGAAGCGCTTATTGTATTCCACGATATTTCTGCAGGAGGCGGCCGCCAGCAGCTCGTACCGGTCATCCATCTCCTGACAGAGGGAGGTAAGGGTGTCGGCGGCGCGCTTCGTGTCGGTGATGATCACCTGATCCTCGTCCGGGATCTTTGCCATGAAGAGCTTCTCCACCCGGGAGTACATGCTAAACTCGACCATCTTCGGGTCGATCATCACAAACTTCAGCTCCGAGGGATGCTTCTTGTAGAGCAAGGACATGATGATCGCATTCAGCCCGACCGACTTTCCCTGTCCCGTGGCGCCCGCCACGAGGAGGTGAGGCACCTTAGCGAGGTCAAAGAGCAGCACATCATTCGTGATCGTGCGACCGAGAGCCACCGGGAGCTCCATCGTCGTCTCTCGGTAGGCTGGTGACGCAAGCACGCCCCGCATACTGACGATCTGCGGTCGCTTATTAGGCACCTCCATGCCTATGGTTCCCTTGCCGGGGATGGGTGCGATGATGCGAATGCCGAGAGCGGAGAGGCTCATCGATATATTATCCTCCAGGCTACGGATGCGGGAGATATGGATCCCTGCCGCAGGGACGATCTCGTAGAGTGTGATTGCCGGTCCGACGGTAGCGGAGATCTTATTGACCTCGATCCGGAAGCTCTTGAGTGTATCGAGGATCAGCTGCTTATTTGCATTGATCTCCTCCATATCGATCTCTCCATCATCGCTGCTGTAGTCCTTGAGCAGGTCGAGGGTGGGGTAGTGGTAGTCTGCGAGATCGCGCGTCGGGTCGTACTCGCCCTGAGCGCGCACCAGCTGCTGTGCGGTGGTGAGAGAGGGGTCTGCCGGCTCGTCCTCCGTCCTCCGTGCGTCGTGTACTTCGATGTCTCCCACCTCTGCCCGGGCTGTAGGCGGGTTGGGGGTGGCGCTTACCCTTGGCTCAAGAGGAGAGTCGGGGATCGGCTCCGCTGGAGTCGGGTCATCGTCCACGACTTCCTCGTCACTCTCCTCCGTCTCAGGCACCTCCTCCTCTGCTTCCGGGACCACCTCCTCAGCCATATGCGCCCGCTCCTCCTCGTCGAGGAGGGCATTTTTCGCCTTACGTTGCTTGGAGAAAGTGCTGTAGCGCTGCATCAGGGAGCCAAAGGAGATAACGACGAGCAGGATCAGGAGAAAGCTCATCAGCAGGATCGCCCCCACCAGGCCTATATGGAGCGTGAGGAAGCTTGCCGCCTCGTGCCCGAAGACCCCTCCCGGGAGGAAAAACCACCCGTCCGTCCACTCCGCCGGCATGAGACCGAGGGTGACCGAGGTCCAGAGAGCCGCACTGATGCAGAGACAGATCTTGCGGATCCATGAGACCCGCATCACCAGCGTGATCCACACCCCCATCATCAAGATGAGGTACAGGAGGAAGATCAGCCCGAGTCCGATCCACTCGTTCACCAGCGTATTCATCAGCGCAAAGCCGGTGATCCCGCCGTGACCCTGTATCCGCTGTGCCGCCTCCTCTGCGGTTATATCCTGCCCCAGGAGGAGACTCTGATTCTCCGCTCCGGTGACGAAGTAGGAGAAGAAATTGTAGACTAAGAAAAGCCCAAGGAAGAATAGGGTGACCCCGGCGATGAAGCGCCACAGATCACCAGGTACTCCCCTCTGCGGAAGTATCTGCTGGAGGAAGCTTCCCTTCCCCTGGCTACGTCTACTGCTGCGCTTTGCCGTTGGCTCCCCGCTCTTGCTGCCGGGAGAGGAGGCCTTGTTTATGGTAAAATTCTTCACTGATAAAGCCCGGGGTCATACACTCCCCGCACCTGCAAAAGTAACGAAAACGGAGAGACCTAACCAATCCTCCTAGGGGTGACGCATCTGAGCCTTACAGTAGCCATTCAAATGCGTCATCTCTGCCAGTAAATTTAATCCCAAGAAACACCATACTTGCCTAAGATAATGCTTGCCGAGCACAACATCGTCGACTCGCAGTTTGATCTGCTGGGAGGGGCAAGAAACGGAGGAGGGGAATTGGCGGGGTGATGGGAAAAGTTTCCACACGCTCTAGCTACTCCCTCATCTATCATCTATTGCCTTTGCTGTGGTGACCATTAGAGATGGGTGTCCAATGCCCGATGGATAGGGGCTCTATCTAATACCGATATTAGTGAAGTCTAATATCGGTATTAGACTTCACTAATATCGGTATTAGAGATTTCCCTGAGGAGTGGGCTGCTTGGGTAGGGGTGACGCATTTGAGCTTTACGGCTAAGAAGTGACAATCCCTGTCGCTGTGCAATCCCATCGAGAGCATCAGGAGTGGCACCAAGTCCCGAAGGCCATGCGAGAGGATGTCGTCTCTTAATCTTTACGGCCCCTTGCGGGGGCTTCGTTTCCCACTCTTCACGATGAGTTGAGTGGCTTCTGTACCACTCAAGTGCGTCACCCCTAACCATTCCTCCACCCACCCTTGTCGACCGGGGCTGTCCCTGGAAAGGGATGAAATAGAAGCAGCACCACAGGTCGGGAGACCTATGGTGCTGCAAGTGATGTTTCTCGGGGCTCAGCAGAGCCCGCTTATCAGATCACCGGAGCGTCAGAGATGCGCTCAAAGTAGCCCTGCGGATGCTTGCAGATAGGGCACTTCGTGGGAGGTACCTTGCCCTTGAAGACGAAGCCACAGACGCGACACTTCCACTCTACCTCTTCCTCCTCCTTCAGGAGGTTCTCCTTCTCGAGGCGATCGAGGAAGAGCTGGTAGATACGCTCGTGCTCCTTCTCTGACTTGACAATGTTGCGCATCAGAGTGGCAATCTCCTTGAAGCCCTCCTCCTCAGCCTTGTCGGCCATGGTGGGGTACATATGGGTCCACTCCTCGTGCTCACCGGCGATGGCGAGCTGGAGGTTCTCACGCGTGGTGCCGATCTTGCCGCCGGGGTAGGAGGCAGTGATCTCTACATCCCCACCCTCGAGGTGAGAGAAGAGCATCTTAGCGTGCATACGCTCCTGGTCAGCAGTCTGCTTAAAGAAGTCTGCGATCTGACCATAGCCCTCCTCGCGAGCAACGCTCTCAGAGAAGTGGTAGCGGTTACGTGCCTGAGACTCGCCTGCGAATGCCTTCAGCAGGTTCTTCTCCGTCTCGGTGCCCTTGATACTTTTCTTGTCCATTTTATATAAAACTGTTGTGATAAATGTTTCGACTTTGCGTCCTCATAATAAAGTCTCACTGCGCAAATATACCTAAAAGTGAGTATATGGTACAATTCTCGTCTTTGCTTCCTTGCCGTCGTCTGCCAACGTGCGGTGGACTTTCCCGTGATACTCCTAAATCATAGAAAGAGAGTATTGGCGGGAGAAGTAAGCCGTGGTACCTTCGTACCGATTATAATAGAGACTAATGAGAAGAAGAATTCCTATGCGGGCACTCCCCGTGATCACCCCTGAAAAGGCGCACCATTCGCTCATCGAATGGTGCGCATTTTTTGTGAACAAAGACGAGCAACATTCACTTCTGGAACATTCACTGAGATGCAGTATCTGAAGGAGGAGATCCGTCAATTCATTGTGACGGTCGCACGAGAGGAATTTATCGAGCACGGCGTGCGAGAGACTTCTATTCGCACCATAGCGCGGCGCTCTGGTGTGGCGGTGGGCACCATATACAGGTACTTTGCCGATAAGGATGCCCTGTTCCGTGCTGTCCTTGCCCCGCTGCTTGAGGAGCTGGACAGGTATCTTACAGCGCACAACGACAAGGATTTCTTGGATCTGAGAGTATTCCGAATGCCGGAGCTCTCCATCGACTATCAGCAGAGGATGAAGGAGCTTATCAAGGCTTATCGCCCGGAGCTTCGCCTTCTGTTTTTCCACTGCGAGGGGTCGTCGCTGGAGCACTACATGGATCAGATTATTGCCACTCAGACGGAGATAGGGAATGAGTATTTACGCCTGATGAAGGAGCGTTACCCTCATCTGGAGGTCAATATCTCGCCCTTCCTTATCCATATCCTCTGCTCATCGTGGGCGAGCCTCTTTGCCGAACTGGTGGTGCATGACGAGTATACGGATGAGGAGATCGACCTTGCTCTCAGTCAATACTCCCGCTACAGCATGGCCGGGTGGACGGAGCTGTTGAAGCCATTTGAAACCATCAATACATATAAGTAGTTATGAATACATTTAAGAAACTGGGAGAGTACATGGGTAAGCGTAAGCTCCTCCTTCCGCTCTCCATCGTCCTCTCGGCGCTCAACGGATTGCTATCGCTGGTGCCTTTCGTCCTCGTCTGGCTGGTAGTGCGCACCCTTCTTACGGCAGGTGGAGACATTGCCGAGACACCCATCAGATCGTATGCTCTGTGGGCATTTGTCGTCTCTGTTGCTACAGTGCTGCTCTACTTCGGTGCTCTGATGCTCTCTCACCTGGCTGCGTTTAGGGTGGAGACGAATATGCGTCGATTTGCCATGGATCGCCTTTTGTGTACGCCACTTGGATTCTTTGACCGTCAGGATACCGGGCGGATGCGGAAGATCATCGATGAGGACTCGAGCATGACGCACACGCTTGTGGCACATCTCCTGCCGGATGTCGCGAGCAGCGTTGTCGCCCCTCTGGGGATCCTTGTACTCCTCTTCGTGGTGGACTGGCAGCTGGGACTTGCTGCCCTTGTCCCGATACTTCTATCCTATGGTCTGATGGGATATATGATGAGTGCTGAGAGCGGGAAATTTCAGAGGCAGTACCTCGATGCCCAGGAGCGTATGAGCGCTGAGGCAGTTGAGTATGTCCGGGGGATCCCGGTAGTCAAGGTCTTCCAGCAGACGGTCTTCTCCTTCAAGCGCTTCTACGCTAGCATCATTGACTACAGGGATCTCGTGACGAAGTATTCGCGTCTCTGTCGCCGCCCGATGTCCCTCTATACGGTACTGACGAGCGCCTTCGCTTTCGTCCTCGTCCCGGTGGCAATCATCCTCATTGGTCACGGAGGAGATCCTGTGGTGGTGATCTCGGATATGTTTCTCTACGTCCTGATCACACCGGTCATCGCTCTCAGTATTATGCGCTGCGCCTATTTGTCGCAGGACTTCTTCCTCTGCGGAGAGGCGATCCGCCGCTTGGAGGGACTGACGGAGACGGTTCCACTTCCTACCGTAGAGACAACTCTGGAGCCTAAGGGTTACAGCGTGTCTCTGGAGGATGTCTCCTTCCGCTATGAGGGCGCAAAGGAGGACGCTGTCAGCCACGTCACCCTCAACGTCCCGGAGGGGAAAACAATTGCCCTCGTGGGACCATCTGGAAGTGGTAAGACCACCCTTGCACGGCTGATACCGCGTTTCTGGGACACGACCGGAGGACGGGTGTTAGTCGGTGGTGTAGACGTGAGGAAGATGTCACCGGAGAAACTGATGAAAAGTGTCTCCTTTGTCTTCCAGAATACTCGCCTCTTCAAGACCACCATCCTCGAAAACGTCAGGTACGGTTCGCCCGATGCGACACTCGAGGAGATCAACCGGGCTATCGACCTCTCTCAGAGCCGAGAGATCATTGACCGACTTCCTGAGGGACTCAATACGCTCATCGGGGCCGAAGGAACTTATCTCTCCGGCGGCGAGGTGCAACGCATCGTGCTTGCGCGAGCCATTCTTAAGGATGCACCGATCGTTGTGCTTGATGAGGCGACAGCCTTTGCCGACCCGGAGAACGAGCACCTGATCCGCCAGGCTCTCACCCGGCTCACGAGAGGGAAAACCGTGCTGATGATCGCCCACCGCCTCACGACGGTACACCACGCCGACAGCATTGTGGTGATGAAGGAGGGGGCGATCGTGGAGGAGGGGACACACGATGAACTTATGGAGCGAAATGGCACCTACCGCTTGATGTGGGACGAGTACCAGAGGGCTGTCGCCTGGAAGTTGTGATAGTCTCTGCAAAGGTCTTCCGTGACGTTACTACCTTTCCTACAAAGAACAGAATGAAAATTATGATTACAAAATATCTACAAGAGCGCTTTGTCCTCTCCGAGAAGGGAGCCCGTGATCTCAAGCGGGGAATCTTTTTCTCCACCCTGCAGAATGTCGGGCTCATGTTCCCGATCTGCTACCTATTCTACTTCCTCACCGAGAATCTTGATCCGGCGAGAGGAGGAGAGCCGCACAGTCTCACCTTTTACATCCTCCTTGCGCTGGGGCTGATGATCGTGATGTACGTCATCAATCGCTTACAGTACGATAGCACCTACACCACTGTCTTTGGAGAGAGTGCACGGCGACGGATCACGCTGGCGGAGAAGCTGCGCCGGCTGCCACTCGCATTTTTTGCTGAGCGAAATCTCTCTGATCTCACATCGACTGTTATGGAGGACTGCACGCAGCTGGAGCAGACCTTCTCTCACGCTGTCCCGCAGCTCTTCGCCTCCTTCCTGAGCGTGTTGATCGTGGCCATCGGTATGTTTTGCTACGATTGGCGCCTGAGCTTGGCACTATTCTGGGTCGTACCTGTTGCTGTGGCGATTCTTCTCCTCAGCAGACGCCGTCTCTCGCATGAGTTTAAGGATCACTACACCGTGAAGCGTCGTGTCACCGAGACGATACAGGAGGGACTAGAGTGCATACAGGAGATCAAGTCCTACTCCGGAGAGGAGGAGTATAGGACCCGGCTGGATGAGGAGCTGAAAGACTATGAGCGGGAACTAGTCGATGTGGAGCTGGGCTCCTCTGCGGCTGTCAATTCTGCCGCCGTCCTCTTGAAGCTTGGTATGCCTACCGTCCTCCTTGTAGGGGCTTGGCTCCTGATGACCGGGACAGTGTCGCTCTTCGTCTACTTGGCCTTCCTCCTCGCTTCGGCAATGGTCTACAATCCTGTGCAGGAGGTCTGCAACAATCTCGCCCTGCTCTCCTTCCTCGATGTGCGGCTGAACCGTATGCGTGAGATTGAGTCGATGCCGATGCAAGGGGGTAGTGAGGAGTGTGACCTTCCCAATCACGACATAGAATTCCACCATGTCTCCTTCTCCTACGAGGAAGGAAAGCAGGTGCTCGAGGATGTCTCCTTCACCGCTCGGGAAGGCGAAGTGACGGCACTTGTAGGACCATCGGGTGGGGGGAAGAGCACATGCGCCAAGCTGGCTGCCCGCTTCTGGGACGTGGGTGGAGGCGAGGTCCTCATCGGAGGTAAGGACATTGCCGGGATAGACCCCGAGACTCTGCTGCGGGACTTTGCGATCGTCTTTCAGGACGTAGTTCTTTTCCACTCCTCCATAGCAGACAATATACGCATAGGGAAGCCGGACGCCACCGACGAGGAAGTGAAGCGTGTCGCACGGCTGGCTCAGTGCGAGGACTTCATCCGCCGGATGCCGGAGGGGTACGACTCGATCATAGGGGAGAATGGCGAAACCCTCTCCGGTGGGGAGCGGCAACGTCTCTCCATCGCACGAGCACTCCTTAAGGACGCTCCCATTATCCTTCTTGACGAGGCAACGGCGAGCCTCGATGCAGAGAATGAAACGAAGATCCAGTTAGGTATCTCGGAGCTGACGCGGGATAAGACCGTCCTCGTCATTGCTCATCGTATGCGTACGATTCGCAATGCCGATCACGTCGTGCTCCTTAAGGATGGTCGTGTAGCCGAGGAGGGATCTCCTGACGATCTGGTACGCCGTGACGGTGACTTCGCTCGTATGGTCCGCCTCCAGCATCAAGAGGAGTACTAATTCT
This sequence comes from Porphyromonas sp. C0041D3, assembly GCF_056590575.1. Lineage (NCBI taxonomy): Bacteria > Pseudomonadati > Bacteroidota > Bacteroidia > Bacteroidales > Porphyromonadaceae > Porphyromonas > Porphyromonas sp. C0041D3. The sequence continues at coordinate 122,972 of NZ_JBWPWJ010000007.1, read as the reverse complement.
CTCATATAGATAACGAGACAGGTAATCCCCATCGTCTGAGGAGACGGTGGGGATTACTGTTGTCTGAGAGGAGAACCTTATGCAAATGCCTTGCATCCCCTAGAAGTAATAAAGATGCTATGACAAAAGACCTCGTCCCTGCTCAATCATACGATTGGGCAGGGACGAGGTCTTGTAAGATGACCGGGTCTTACTCCTCCACCTCTACAGCGATCTGACCGCGGTAGTAGCCGCAGGTGTTGCAGACGGTGTGATAGACGTGCCAGGAGCCGCAGTTGGGACAGCGTGTCAGCGCGGGGGTCTTGGCTACGTCGTGGGTCCTACGCTTTCTGGTCCTGGTGTGGGACTGACGTCTCTTAGGATGTGCCATGATGATGTACTTCTATTATATGAGTGTTACTTTTCTGTCTTAACTTACTTACGAGGCTCGGTGTCGTCCTCGTCGGAGATCTTCTTGCGAAGACTCTCCCATCGGGGATCCTCGGGTGTATCCTCGGGTGCATCACCCTCCATCAGGAAGCTGACCACCGAGGGGTCGCACTCCGCGATGTCCTCATGCGAGTGGACGATCGGGAGGCTCACCTTGATGAGCTCGTAGAAGATAAAGCTGAAGTCATATCTGGGGTCTGCTGCGTCCAGGATGAGGGCTTCGTCATTCTCCTCATCCAGTGCCTCACCTAGCTCGACGGTAATCTCGTCGTCCGTGTCCACCTCCACCTCCAAGGGCGCCAGGCAGCGGTCGCATGGTACGGTGACCGCCCCCTCGTAGTGGAAGAGTAGCTGGTACGAGTGGCTTGATGTGGGCTGGATCTCCAGATCCAGATCCACGTCGCCGCCAAGGATCTCTTCATCTCCCTGCTCGGAGAAGAAGTCGTCGTCAAAGTGGTATGTGAGCGACTCGGGACCTCTGAGAGGCTCCTTAAAGTCGATCATATAGGCATCTTTCCTCCTATCCATGGCTTCCTGCTCTATTCAGACCGCAAATTTACTAATTCCTTTGCAGTCAAGCAAGGAGCCGACTGCGCACTCTCGGACTGATGCCTTAGATACGGCACGATAATCTACCTGCTGCCCATTACGGGGATGGTCCTCAGGCATCCGGGCAGAGCGCCCGCTCCATCGTCATCGGTCAGCCGCTAAGCGGTGACCGCTGTGCTGATGTGTCGGTACCGGCAAAATGGGTACATTTGTGAAGCATGAGCAACGAAATATATGAGTAATACGATAAAAGTGGGTGACCGAGTTCGCTTCCTCGATGCGACAGGAGGCGGCGAGGTGACCCGTGTCAGTCGGGAGGGAGTGATCTATGTGCGGGATGAGTCGGGATTTGAGCTGCCGACCCGTGCCAGCGAAGTGGTCCCGGTCACCGAGGGGAGTACGATCGCGCCCAAGCCGGTCGTCTCGAAGCCCGTTCGGGAGCCTGAGGTCGCCCCTCAGCCACCGAAGGAGCCGGCACGACCGGTCAAGGAGCATCGCAAGCGCCCCGTGGATAGCGATCACGACCGGATCAACGCCTACCTCTGCTACCTCCCCGAGGATCCGGAGCGGCTGGGGACCTCTCCCTTTGAGACTTATCTCGTCAATGACTCCAATTTTGATCTCCTCGTCCTCTACACCTCCGGTCGGGGGGCGCTGCAGGAGGTCCGCTACGAGGGGGTAGTCCCCTTCGACAGCTCCGAGTTCCTCGAGAGCTTCCTCCCCTCGGAGGTGAGTGATCGGGCACATGTGCAGCTGACGCTGGTGCCGATGAAGCGGGGGACCCTCTACACTCCGCGCGAACCGATGGTGGCGGAGCTGAAGGTCGATGGGACGAAGTTTTTCCGCGAGGGCGCTTTTGCTCCCAATGACTTCTTTGACGACGGTGCGATCGTCTACCATGCGGTGAAGGACGATCAGCCCTACAGGAGAAATAAGGTGGATGGGGAAAAGCTCGCTGAGACGATGATTGCCAAGAAGAAACGCACCGATGCTCCTCATCCCCGACCACAGGAGGAGCGACCGTTCTCCAAGGAGGAGCCGGTCGTGGTCGACCTCCACATCGACAGTATCATCGAGACCACCGCCGGGATGTCGCCCAAGGATATCCTCGACTATCAGCTCGACTACGTGCGGCAAGTGATGGAGAAGTATCGTCAGCCCAAGCTCAAGGGCACGACCGTGATCCTGATCCACGGTAAGGGCGAGGGGGTGCTCCGCAAGGCGGTCCTCGACCTGATCTCGAGAGAGTACCCGCGTAGCTCCACACAGGATGCCTCCTTTGCGGAGTATGGCTTTGGGGCGACACAGGTCAAGGTGAGGTAAGCTCCCGTCCACTGATTTTCCTACAGACATTATTTATATGGCACTTGAGATAGAGCGAAAGTTTCTCCTACGTCCCGGCATGACACTACCCTCCTCGGATCATGTGGAGAATATCCGCCAGTGTTACCTCGTCTCTGACGATGCGCTGGTGGTCCGGGTCCGTATCATCGATGAGGAGCGTGCGATCCTCGGGATCAAGATCTCGCACGAGGAGACCCTCTCCGTGCGGACGGAGTATGAGTATGAGATCCCCATCGAGGAGGCGCTGGAGATGATGTCGGTGGCATCGACCACCCCGATCGTCAAGCAGCGGCATGTGATCGAGGTGGGGGAGCGGAAGTGGGAGGTGGACTTCTTCGAGGAGGAGAATGAGGGGCTCATCGTTGCTGAGGTGGAACTCCCCTCCCTGGAGACCTCTCTCCCCCTGCCGGAGTGGATCGGTCGGGAGGTGACCGATGACAAGCGGTATACTAATGGATCCCTTGCCCGCCACCCCTATGTGGAGTGGCAGGGCGATGTGGCTGAGGCCTGATAGACTGCGTATGAAGCGACTTATTCTTCTCTTCTCCCTCCTCCTCTCTCTGAGCCTCGTCGGCTGTCGGGAGCGGAGCGAGGTGGTGACGATCGATCTCTTCGAGACCGGTGACGTACACGGATCGCTCTTCCCGGAGAGTATACTGGAGGGTGCTGATACCGGTGGCGGCGTGGCACGTGTGGCTGCGGTCGTCCGCTCGTACCGCGAGCGTTCCGAGGCGAGACCTGTGTTGCTCCTCGATGCGGGGGACCTCCTGCAGGGGCAGCCACTCACCTATTACTATAATGTGGTAGATACTACCTCCACCCATGCGGTAGCCGAGATGTACAATTACCTCGGCTACGATGCGATGACGGTCGGCAACCACGACATTGAGACCGGTCACAGTGTCTACGACCGCTTCGTGCGTGAGGCGAACTTCCCCGTCCTTGGGGCCAACGTGGTGGATACCGCTACGGGTAAGCCCTACTTCAAGCCCTATGTGGTGGTGGAGAAGGGGGGCAAGAAGATTGCCATCCTCGGCCTCACCATGCCGACCCTCACAGAAAACCTCCCGCCCCATCTCTGGAGCGGGCTAGAGTTTAGAGACCAGGTGGAGACCGCCCGGGCCTACCTGCCGGAGATCCTGGGTCAGAAGCCGGATCTCCTGATCTGTCTCATGCACAGTGGTCCGGGAAAGAAGGAGGGGGGTCCTAGACCTATGGCTGCCAATGTCGGCTATGACCTGGCACGGGCGATCCCGGAGGCGGATATCGTCCTCTGCGCTCACGACCATCGAGCAGCCCTCGACTCTATCCCTCGCGAGGCGGGCGGCTACACCTATATCCTCGATGCGGGAGCTGACGGGCGGATGCTCTCCCACTGCGAGATCTCTCTCGGGGTGAGCGGGAGTGGCAAGCCGGTCGTCCGGGTCATGCCCGAGCTGATCGACCTCTCCGCGTACGAGCCGGATAGCGACTTCATGGAGCACTTCGCTCCGGTGGAGCAGCAGGTGCGGGACTATGCTTCACAGCCTGTGGGGCGTCTCACCACCCCGATGGACTCGAGGTGTGTCTTCTTCCGCCCTGCCCCCTTCACCGACCTCATACACCAGCTGCAGCTGGAGCTCTTCCCTGAGGCGGAGGTCTCCCTGACCGCCCCCTTGGTGGAGAACCTCGTCATCCCTGCCGGTCCGATCCGGGTGGCAGATCTCTTCAACCTCTATAAGTACGAGAACTATGCCTACCTCATGCGGCTCCGCGGGTCGGAGCTCAAGGCTCACCTCGAGGAGAGCTACGACCGGATGATCCGGACGATGACCTCACCCGAGGACCCGCTCTATCGGATCGATGAGTCGAGGAGAGGCGGACCTTATCTGCCGCTGGAGGGTCCGTCCTTCAACTTCGACACCGCTGCCGGCATCAGCTACTTGGTCGATGTGACCCGCCCCTCCGGAGACCGCATCGAGATCACCGGGGTAGGTAAGGGGAGACCCTTTGATCCCGAGGCGGAGTATCTCGTCGTGATGAGCTCGTATCGGGCGCAGGGCGGGGGCGGTCTGCTGACCCACGGAGCCGGCATCCCCAAGGGGGACCTCCCCGGGCGCGTCGTCCGCACGACCGATCACGACCTGAGGTACTACCTGACGGACTTCTTCCGGCGGCACGATCCCTACACCCCACACATCATCTCCTCCTGGACCTATGTCCCCGATGCGTGGGCGGAGGTGGCTATCCCTCGAGACAGCGCATCGATATTCCGTGACTTTCCTCGTCCCTGACTATGATAGATATGGTACACACGCACGCCTACGGGGTGCTGATGGCCGGTGGCATCGGCTCACGCTTTTGGCCGATGAGCCGTCGTGAGCAGCCCAAGCAATTCCTCGACATCCTTGACGAGGGTCGGACGATGATCCGCTCCACCGCCTTCCGCTTAGAGGCGGTGGCACCGGCGAGCCACTTCTATGTAGTGACTGGTCAGCTCTATCAGGACGAGGTGCTGCGGCAGCTCCCCTACCTCCATCCGTCGCAAGTGCTGACAGAGCCTGTGGGGCGCAATACCGCACCCTGCATTGCCTATGCTGCCTACCGGATCTACGCGGAGGATCCTGAGGCGATCATGGTGGTCTGCCCATCCGACCATCACATCGATGATGCGGTCGCCTACCAGAGGGTACTCCATCAGGCGATCACCTATGTGGCGGAGCACGACGTCCTCATGACCATCGGCATCGAGCCCACCTATCCCGCGACCGGGTACGGCTACATCGAGCTCACCGGTGAGCCTGACGATGGGGTCTACCGCGTGGCGCGCTTCAAGGAGAAGCCTGAGCTGGAGGAGGCCAAGCGTCTCATCGCGCGAGGCAATCACCTCTGGAATGCGGGGATCTTTGTCTGGAAGGCGATCGACATCATCAATGCACTCGAGAAGTACCTCCCCGATGTGGCGGTCCACTTTGCCGAGATCCGGACCTATGGCGAGCCGGGCGAGGCTGAGGATGCTGCAGCTGCCTACCGCCGCTGTCCCTCCATCTCCATCGACTATGGTGTGCTGGAGAAGGCCGACAACGTCGTCGTCCTTCCTGGTAGCTTTGGCTGGGATGACATCGGCACTTGGTCGGGTCTTGAGCGGTATATGAAGGAGCACCGTGAGACCGCCAGCGACGAGCAGACCGTCTTCCTCGACGGGAGCGATGGAACCTTTGTTCGCGAGACCACGAAGGGGAAGAAGGTGGTGGTCAATGGCCTTGAGGACTTCCTCATCGTCGATACCCCGGATATGCTCTTCATAGCCCCCAAGGGCGACGAGGCCTACCTGACGGAGCTGATCCGCAAGTACCCCAAGGAGACCGGCGTCGAGTGACCTCCCTCTACCCGACGCAGAGGGGCTCAGAGAGAGTGCCCGCGCAACAGCCTGTACCTCAGCACCCATTTAGGGTCAAATTCTTTTACCGGTATTAGACGACTCTAATACCGGTAAAAGAATTCACTAATATCGGTATTAGAGTTTCCTAATACCTATATTAGTCCGTCGGTCGCCCTCGTGGTGCGAGGTGTAGTTCCTTGACAGGGTCTATTCATAAAGGTGAACTTTTGAAAAGAGCTGAAAAATTGGTATCTTTGGTCTAGCTCGGAAAGAACATCAGAACTTATGAATAAAAAGAAGATACTGTACATCGCTCAGGAGATCTCGCCCTACGTGGAGGAGAATGTGAGTGATCAGTCCAAGATCCTACCTCTCGGCATGCTCGCTCGTGGTCATGATATCCGTACGTTTATGCCTAACTACGGCACCATCAACGAGCGGCGCAATCAGCTCCACGAGGTGATCCGTCTCTCGGATGTCAATCTTACGGTCAATGATAAGGTACACCAGCTGGTGGTCAAGGTGGCATCGCTTCTCCCGCAGAGGATGCAGGTCTACTTCATCGACAACGATGACTTCTTCTCCCGCAAGGGGACGGTGACCGACAAGGAGGGCACCCTCTATGCTGACAACTGCGAGCGCTCAGTCTTCTTTATCCGCGGGGTCTTCGAGACGGTGAAGAAGCTCCGCTGGGTCCCGGACATCATCCACTGCCAGGGCTGGTTCTCCGGCCTCGCACCGCTCTATCTCAGCACGCTCTACAAGGACGATCCCGCACTATCGGGTGCCAAGGTGGTCTTCTCGATCTACGACATGACCCCGCAGACGCCCTTCGGTGAGGAGCTTACCCAGGTGCTGGAGTACGATGATATACGGCACGAGCTCCTCGATGGCACCTCGCTACGACGTGACGATCTCTACAAGCTGATCTTCAGCTACGTGGATGGTCTCCTCTTCGCCACGTCCGATGTGAGTGACGAGACGCGCGAGGCAGCTAGTAAGCTCAGCCTGCCGGTGATGGACTACGACAATATGGAGGAGTCCATCGAGGCGGTGGATGCCTTCTATGACCAGTTGCTGAGTAAAAAATGAGTTAAGGTGACCCCTGCCACCCTCTCTTTGATATAAAATTGTCACCTTTGCAGGAGCAAGATAGGGACCACTCCGGTCTCACTTGCCTCCTGATACACTATTTGCCATCACTCATGACCAAGATGACTCATAAGCTTAGCCTGCCTCTCGCCTCCCTTCTCGTGGGCGTGTGTCTCCTCCTCGTCTCGTGCGAGGACCGGTCCAATACACTGGGGGTGGGGATGATGCCGGACTACACGCGGTTTAAGTCCTTTGACACCACCTTTGACCTCTCCTATCGGACTATCTCGGCCGATATGAAGGGCACCGGGAGCACCACCTCCGGCACGCAATACAATAGGATGTACGTCAGCTCCAATTACGGCTACATCGGGCGGATCCCCAATCAGGAGTTTGGTGGCATAGAGACGGAGTATCTCACGCAGATGTACTGCCCTGAGGGCTTCCTCTTCCGCGATCAGCCGGTGGATAACCGCATCGACTCCGCCTTCCTGACGCTCTACTACGATGGCTACTCAGGCTACGGAAAGGATCTGGTGGAGGTGGCAGCATACCAGCTCGATAAGCCTCTCCCCGGCAATAGCAAGTACTCTCTCGAGAGTATCGCCGACTACTATACCCGGGGCGTGAGTAAGGAGCTGGGGCGTGCCTCATTCATGGCAGTGACCGGCACCCCGCACGAGGGCAAGGGGACCTGGGTCCGCATCCCGATCGCACGGGAGATCGGCCAGGACTTCTACGACAAGTCGGTCGCCGGGAGCGAGGTCTTCCGGAGCCAGGCCTTTTTTGACCAGTACTTCCCCGGCGTCTACTTCCGCGTATCTGCCGGTACCGGCAGTGTCATCCGCGTTGTGCGGACCGCACTGACCTTTTGCTACCGCACGAAGCAGATGCTCAAGCGCCGCTCCACCGGCAAGGTCGACTCCCTCGCTTACGTGCCGACGATACAGGAGCTCTCCCACACCAACGAGGTCCCTCAGCTCTCCCGCTTTGCCAATACGGGGCTGAGTGAGCTAATGACTCCGGGGACCGACTACGCTTATGTCAAGTCTCCGGCAGGTGTGCTGGCGGAGATCACCATACCTACCCGTGAGATCAAGAAGAAGCTGGACGAGGCCCCCAAGGGCTCTGTCCGCGTCCTTGCCTCGGCACCCTTCGCCATCTCGGGCGAAAATCGCCACCTCTCCGAGTATCAGCTGGTCTACCCGACAAGCCTCGTCCTGATGCCGCGGGACTCTGTGGCACATTTCTTTGAGAGCGAGCTGACCGATACCGACTCCCCCTTCACCACCTACGTGAGTAGGCAGGCGATCCAGGGCTCCTCGACCTACACCTTTGGCAACATCTCGGCGCTGATAAGCAAGCATATCGAGAAGAAGCCTGATGAGGATCTCCGTGTCGTGGTCGTCCCGGTGCAGTATGTCGCTGCTGAGCAGCAGCAGAGCGGGGCCGTCTCGCCCTCCTCGGTGACCAATCTGGTGCTCCCATCCACGCTTAAGATCAAGATGGATGGGAAGAATAATAAGCTCAGAGTCTATATCAACGAACGCAAGGAGGGGTCGCCCTTCTGATGTGCGTCGCACAAGTATCCCAAGGAGACTCCTCGATCCGATGTGGTAGGGGGAGTCTCCTTTCTTGCCTTTTACACCCTCTTGTGATGAGAAAATCGTATAACACCCTCCTCCTTCTCCTTCTGCTCCTTCTCACTGCTCCCACCGCCGTGCTTCACGCTCAGTCCACGCTGGAGGAGCGGTCGCGGTCGGTGATCCTGGTAAAGAATATGCAGGGACTTGTGCCCCTTTCTCTCAGTCCGTCCGAGCGCATCACCCTGCTGAGTGACGACCTGCAGGCGGTCAAGCCTCTCACTCAGCGGCTCGGGAGCTACCTGCCGGCGGATCGGATCTCCGTCCGATCGCTGACGAGGGTCCCCTCCCTCACGGCTGACGATCTGCTCGTCGTGGTGGTCACCAAGGGTGACCGACCGTTGCCAGGAGAGGTGGACTCGCTACTTAGTGAGCGAAAGAGCGTGCTGCTCTTCGTGGACCGCCCCTCAGCGGACGCCTATACCCATGCCGTCATCGCTGCTGATGCGATCGCCCTCTCGGCTAAGGGCACGGAGGGGATGAGTGCGCTTGCTGATGCCCTGATGGGCGGGATCCCCTTTGGTGGAACGCTGCTGGACGACAAGCCGACCCTTTTTCCCAATGGCGCCGGTCTCACGACCACTAAGACCCGCCTCGCAACCGCCTTGCCCGAGGATGTAGACCTCGATGGGCGAGTCCTCGCTCGGATCGATCGCATCGCAGAGGAGGGGCTTAGGGCTGGTGCCTACCCCGGCTGCCAGGTGCTGGTCGCCAAGGATGGGTATGTGGTCTACAGCAAGGCTTTTGGCTATAAGGATGCGAGACGAAAGGAGCCGAATAGTACCGAGACGCTCTACGACCTCGCCTCGATGACGAAGGCGATGGCGACCGTGCCGTTGGTGATGATGGCGGACGATGAGGGCAGACTACGGCTCAGCGACCGCATCGATAAGCATATCGACTACCTCCGCTGGAGCAATAAGGGCGACGTGAGGATCTCACAGCTCCTGCAGCACTGCGGGGGTATGCCGGCGGTTATCCGCTTCTATGAAGAGATGATCGACGATGCCAGCTATGACCCACCGCTGATCGCCTTTCGCCGGACAGAGGGCTACCCGACGCAGATGGATCGAAATGCCTGGGCAAGATCGGGATTTCGGTACAGGAGCTCGATGGTCAGCCGCGACTCGACGGCAGTCTACTCGCAGCGCTTCTGCAAGGGGCTCTACCTCTCCCCAGAGGTGCGGGAGATGATGCGTCGGGAGATGAAGGAGTGCAACCGCCGCAGTGGGGGCTACCGCTACAGCGACATTGACTTCCTGCTCCTGCAAGAGGTGCTGGAGCACTCCTACCGGAGGGGGCTGGACACGCTCTTCAGCGAGCGGATCGCCACACCTCTCGGACTCACACGCCTATGCTATAGACCGCTGCAGTACTTTGGTCCCAAGGAGATGGCCGAGGGACAGCGGGACAACTTCCTCCGTCATCAGACCCTGCGAGGGGACGTGGACGATGAGGCGGCAGCTATGCTGGGTGGCGTGAGTGGCAATGCGGGTCTCTTCGGCAACGCCGAGAGCTGCGCCGTGGTCTGTCAGATGCTCCTCGATGGCGGGCGGTATGGCGGACGGACACTCATCGATGCAGAGACGATCCGTCACTACACCACCTACCGCCACCGCCCCTCGCCCTATGCGCTCGGCTTTGACCGGCAGAGGGGTGACGGGCGAGGAAACACCTGCGAGGAGGCACCGATGAGTACTTATGGCCATACAGGCTTTACCGGCACCTGCTTCTGGATCGACCCGACCAATCAGATTGTCTACATCTTCCTCAGCAATAGGGTCGCACCTCAGCGGTGGAATCGTAAGCTCTCCTCCCTCGACATCCGCACCCGCATCCAGTCGGTGATCTATGATGCTCTCCCCTGAGGTTTCTTTAGGAGTCGGACGTGTGGGACCGGTACATCACCGGTAGGGATAGTGACACAGCGCGTACCCTCCCGGGGGGTCGCCCCGCCTACTTTGGGCACTAAATGTAGGCTCTCCCGAGAGAATTATGATGCGGGTGAGTGAAAAGTGGTACCTTTACGAGAGTAATGGGACCCGACCTTTGGTGGGTCTGTGACTTAGATAAGTAAGATATGCCGGACAATCAATACCATAGTACGACCGACCCGCACTTCGATACCATCCGTCCCTTTACGGACGCTGAGGTGCATGATGCCATCGAGGAGCTACTGAGGGAAGAAGAGTTTCGCCACTTCGCCGATACCTTCGGCTTTGACCTCTCTCCGGAGAGTGAGACGTTGCTGAGCGAGCAGGTGAGGACGATCTTTGACTTCAAGCGACTCTTCATCAGTGCCGGTCTCTCGAGACTGCTCGATAAGACCACCTTCTCCACCACCATCTCCGGCACGAGCAACCTCGACCGCGAGGGGCAGACGAAGTATCTCTTGGTCTCCAATCACCGAGACATCATCCTCGACTCTGCCATCCTGGACCTGCTCTTCATGGGGGCGGGCCTCTCTATGCCGCGTATGACGCTGGGGGATAACCTCCTGAAGCGCCCCTGGATACGGACGCTCGTCAAGCTCTGCGATGCCGTGGTGGTGAAGCGCGGACTGCCGGTCCGGGAGACCCTGATCGAGTCGAAGCGTCTCTCAGAGTATATCCGTACCGCTGTGGAGCAGGGGGAGGAGCATATCTGGCTGGCGCAGAGGGATGGGCGGGCAAAGGACTCCAATGATACCACCCAGCCCGGTCTGCTGAAGATGCTGACCCTGAGTGCCCCGAGGGGGGCATCGATCGCTGAGTCGATCGAGAGCCTCCACTTGGTGCCGATGGCGATCTCCTACGAGTATGACCCTTGTGATGCACTCAAGGCGGTGGAGCTACTTGCCCGCCGGCGCAATCCAGACTACCAGAAGCAGCCGACAGAGGATCTCGTCAGTATGCGTACCGGCCTCAGTGGCAGGAAGGGACGTGTCCATATCAAGGTGGCTGAGCCACTGCATGACCTCGCCTCGCTCTACGAGCCGGAGGCAAGTAAGAATGAGCAGCTGGCTGCCATCGCCAGGGAGATCGACCGGCAGATCTTCCTGAACTACCGCTTTTACCCCTCCAACTACATCGCCTACGACATCGTCCGCGGTGGAGACCAATTTGACTCCATGTACAGTCGCAAGGAGCGTCTGCTCTTTGAGCTCTATGTGGAGGAGCAGATGGATGCTGCCAAGGTGGTGACCAAGGATCGAGAGGAGGTGGCACATATGATCTTTGATGCCTATGCCAATCCTCTGATCAATAACCTCATCACGCGTAAGATCATCCGCAGATAAGTTTTACCCGATAGAATAAAAGCAACACCAATGAGTTGGTTTGAGTGCAAAGTCACTTACGAAAAAGAGATCGCCGAGTCAGGCAAAGTCCAGAAAGTCCACGAGTACTACCTCGTCGATGCCCTCACCTTCACCGAGGCTGAGGAGCGTATGAGTGGGGAGATGGAGAATCGTGGCCCTTTTCGGCTCGACAGCGTAAAGAAGGTCAATTACTCGGAGACGTTCTTCAATAACGGTCAGCTCTTCTACAAGGCTAAGGTGGGATTCGTCCAGCTGGACGAGAAGAATGGCGTGGAGAAGAAGAAGTACACCTATATGCTGGTGCAGGCGAATGACTTTAGGGACGCTCTCGAGGAGCTGGAGAAGCAGATGAAGACGACGCTCGCCGACTGGACCATCGCCTCGATCGCTGAGACGCAACTGGTGGACGCCTTTCAGTACGAGGCTCCGGAGGCTAAGCCCGCCGAAGCACAGTAAGAGTGATCATCCCATGAGTACCATTGCCGATCGCATAGAGACGCTGAGGAGGGAGCTGGGGAAGCAGGTCCGGCTCGTCGCTGTATCTAAGTTTCACCCCATCGAGAAGCTCCGCGAGGCGTACGATGCGGGGCAGCGTATCTTTGGCGAAAACCGCGTGCAGGAGATGGTGGCGAAGCAGCCCGAGATGCCTGACGACGTGCAGTGGCACCTGATCGGGACGCTTCAGCGTAATAAGGTCAAGTACATTGCCCCCTTTGTAGATACGATAGAGAGTGTCGACTCGGCCAAGCTCCTCAGGGAGATCGAGCGGCAGGCGGTGCTCCAGGAGCGCCCGGCTGAGCGGGGACCGATACGGTGTCTCCTCCAGATCCATATCTCGGGTGAGGAGACGAAGCATGGGATGGATGAGACTGAGCTCCATGAGCTCCTGGAGTCGGGGCTGATCGACGACTGCCCTCATGTCGAGGTGGTCGGGCTGATGGCGATGGCCTCGCTGACCGATGATATGGAGCTGGTGGATCGACAGTTTGCCCGCATGCAGGAGCTCCTCAGTGAGGTGCGCGACCGGTACTTTGCTGACCAGCCCTCCTTCCGCGAACTCTCCATCGGTATGTCCCAAGACTATAAGATCGCCCTTAAGCATGGCGCGACGTATGTGCGCATCGGCACGGCGATCTTTGGCCCTCGTGAGTACTGACTTACGTAGGGAAGCTAGTAATTTTTGAATCCATAAATCACAACCAATCATGAAGAAGACAACTACAATCCTCGCCACATCCGCCCTTGCCCTCAGCGTCTCGCTCAGTGGCTGTGGCTTCCTCCAGAAGATGGACAAGACCGTCCTCGGTGCCGGTGCCGGTACCGCTGCAGGTGCTGCTATCGGTGCCGGCATCGGTAATACGGCAGGTAATGCCGGTGCAGGTGCCCTCATCGGTGGTATAGTTGGCGGTGTCGCCGGCGGTCTCATCGGCAATCATATGGAGAAGCAGGCTAAGGAGCTCGAGAAGGCTGTCCCTGAGGCTGAGGTGGAGCGTGTCAATAATGGTGAGGCGATCCGTGTCACCTTCGACAGCGGCATCCTCTTCGGCTTCGACAACACCGCACTCAGCCCCCAGTCTCGGGAGGCTCTTACCCGCTTTGCGGCAAATATGAATGCCAACCCTCAGACCAACATCCGCATCGTAGGTCACACCGACAGCACCGGTAAGCATGCCTACAATGTCGGACTCTCCAAGCGTCGCGCTCAGAGCGTGGTGAATTTCCTCCGCGAGCATCAGGTGTCCAGCACCCGTATGACCCTCGATGGCGTAGGTCCCGACCAGCCCATCGCTGATAATGGTACGGCTGAGGGTCGTGCCAAGAACCGCCGCGTGGAGGTCTTCATCCTGCCGAGCCAGGAGATGATCAACGAGGCTAAGGCCGAGGCTGCCAAGCAGAAGTAAGTCGGTCACTCACCCGGACGAGCCTCTTTGTAGAGGACTTGCCCGAGCATAAAAGAAGAGAGAGCAGATCCATCAAGGATCTGCTCTCCCTCTTTAGGTGAATGGAGGAGGACCGGATTACTCACTTTGCGTAACAGTAAAGGATGGTCCCCATACTATGGCCAACGCCATAAAGTAAATGGATCGCGGCTTCCCGGTCTTATTCTCCTCAGCGGTCACGGTAATCGTACGGGTATCCTTGGAGATACGGAAGGTGATCCAGTCATAGTGGATAACCTTGTCGCCGTCCTTCGTGGTGGTGATCTCCATCTCGTCCTTCGTCAGCACCTTTTTCTTGACCTTATTAAAGGTGGTGGCTGATGGATCTTGCTCGTAGACAATAAGAGTGTGGAAAAACCATGGATTCTTCTTTAGAGCCACCTCGTTGACCTTGGTCCCTCCGGTCCGGTCAAACTCCATAAACTCCTGCTTGATCCTGGGCGTCTGGCTGGTGTCGTCGCATCCGCAGGCGAGGAGGAGTAGAAAGCAGACCGAGAGTGCCCACAAGTAATGATGATGCTTCATATGTTATTTTGATGTTCTGGACGTACAGATTATAGCTATTCTTCTGTCTGCGAAGTTACGTGAAATGCGACGCTTCTACAAAGTGGTTCGGGGTGACACATTAGTCTTTTGCATAAAGAAAGGAGAGCAGATCCATCAAGGATCTGCTCTCCCTTATTAGGCGAGCCTGCTCCGATCAGAACATCGGGAGCTGGTAGATGAAGCCGCAGAGCAGCTTATTGGTGGAGGCGGTGGTGTCTTCAACGTTATTCTTGAAGTTGCGACCCACGTAGGTGAGGAAGAAGTGGAGATTGCCATCCGCCATCGGGTAGTACTCCACGCCGGCGAAGTAGCCGAGGGCGGTACGCTGCTTCGTGCCGTCAAACCACTTGTCCGTGCCACCGGCAGAGGCGGTCTCGTACATACCCTTGCCGAAGATGTTCCAGCTGTCGGAGATGTGGTAATTGAGCTTCAGGACGAAGGAGTTGTACTCCACATTCTCCAGATCGGCGATGATCCCCTTGCGATTGAGTCCCTCATTGGAGTACATCCAGTCGAAGTGACCGTCCACGGGACCGAAGTCGAAGTGGTTACCGAGGGCGACATACATCATATTGTGCTCCTTGGACTGGCTCATGTAGGAGTATGACCAGCGGGTGGTCCAGTAGTCTGGCACGATGGTACCGTTCCAATTGAGCGTGTAGACCAGAGGCACCTTCGTCTCCTCCACCTTCTTGTACATGCCGGGATAGGTGCTCTCATAGCTGCCGTTGCGGGCATCGAGTACCTGGAACTGCAGCTGCTGACCCGGGGTGAAGTCGTAGGCAAAGTTGGCTCCCGTGAGGAAGTTGCTCATGTACTCGATCATATCGGAGTACTCGTAGATCTCAATAGGATTGAGGTCAAACTCGATACCACCGTACGCGGCACACTGCTTACCGAGGAACATAGAGAACTTCTCCGTCGGTCGTACGCCGATGCCAGCGATGTCGATCGAGGTGGGGAGGTTGTCGATGTTGCCGGAGCTGCCGTTGGGGCGATTGATACGCTGCCTCCAGCGGTAGGAGAGCCAGGGAGTGATGTTTCCCTTTGCTTCGATGCGGAGCTGACGGGCATAGAACTTAAGGCTATTGAAATTCTCCGAGTCCCAAGCGGCATCGAGAGAGGTATTCATATTGAGGAAAAGATTGAACTTATCCTGCTTGGCCTTCACGATGCCCACCTGCTCAGCGAGAGAGGGCTCTGTCGTGTAGTGCTCCTGCTGTGCTGCGGCTGTGGCACCAAAGGCGGTGGCGATCAGCCCGCAAGCAAGTAGTCTGAGTGTAGTCTTAGACATAGGCGGGGGTGATTACATAAAGAGGTTGAAGTACTTCTGGATCTGCTGCCAGTCGGTCGTTGTCGTCAGAGAGAGCATCAGGAGGATGCGGGCCTTCTGGGGACTGAGAGACTGAGAGGCGATGAACTCGTACTTATTGTCGTCTACCTCAGCGTCGAGAGTGGTATTGCCGGTCGGGACGCGGGAGGAGCGGACTACGAGGATCCCCTGCTGGCGAGCCTTCTCCAGGACGGGGAAGACATTCTTGTGGATGTTACCATTGCCGAGACCGGCGTGGATCACGCCCTTGTAGCCACCATTGAGGATCGGGTCAAGCATGTCAGCCTCGATATTGGAGTATGCATAGACGATGCCCACCTTGGGGAGCTTTGTCAGGTTGCTTACGTCGAAGACAATGCGCTGTGCGGTCAGACCGTAGCTCATATTGTAGTACACCTTGCCACCGAAGACGTAGCCGATGGGACCACCGGTGGCGGCCTGGAAGGTCTCTACGGAGGTGGTATTGGTCTTTGAGACGATCTGACCTGGGATCAGGAGACCATTCATAGCGACCATGACGCCCTTGTCGGCAGAGGCCTTGTCGGCTGCTGCGACGACAGCGTTGTAGAGATTGAGCGGACCATCAGCGCTCATAGCGGTAGAGGAGCGCATAGCACCGACGAGGACGACAGGGCGCTTGCTCTTCACCGTCAGGCTGAGCCAGAAGGCAGTCTCCTCCATGGTGTCTGTTCCGTGAGTGATGACGATGGCGTCAGCCTCGTTATTCTCAAAGATCTCATTGATCCTCTTGGAGAGCGTCAGCCATACATCGTCAGTCATATCCTGTGAGCCGATATTGACGATCTGCTCACCGGTCACCTCGGCGACGTCATTGACCTCAGGCACCGCATCGAGGAGTGTGCCGATGGCTACCTGGCCGGCGGTGTAGTTGCTACCGGTGGCGGAGGTACCTGCACCGGCGATCGTGCCACCGGTGGCGAGGATGTGGACATGAGGCTTCTGCGCCATCGCTGCCATGCAGAGGGTCGTCATCAGTGCGAGGAGACCCAGACGTGTAGTAAGTCGTTTCATAACTTGGATTGAGTGAAAGTGTTATTAATAGATTTGTATAAGTAGCAAGCCTACGGCAATGGCAACACCTGTCGCCACCAGCCCGGGTACCATAAAGGAGTGATTCAGTAGGAATTTCCCAATCTTCGTCGTCCCAGTGCTGTCGAAGTTGATCGCCGCCACCACGGTCGGGTAATTGGGGAGGAAGAAGTAGCCATTGACGGCAGGGAAGAGCGCTATCAGTAGCATCGGTGAGATGCCGAGAGCGATGCCCAGCGGAGCCACGGCGCGGATCGTCGCCGCCTGGCTGAAGAGCAGGATGCTCATAAAGAAGAGGGCGAGCCCAAAGAGCCACGGCATCCTCGTCACTACATCCTGCAGGCTGGCAGTGATCACGTCGATATTACCATTGATAAAGGTATCCCCCATCCAGGCGATACCGAAGATGGCTATCACCGCCTGCATACCGGCATTGAACACCGATCCCTTCGTCGCCTTGATCCCGTCGGTCTTGGTGGCGAGGAGGATGATGGCGGCGGTGCTGAGCATAATCATCTCTATCGCCTCGGGCATGCCGAGCTTCACCGTCGTGCCATCAATGACAAAGTCCGGTCTCAGGGCGGGGATGGAGCCCAAGAGGACGATGGCAACCACCGCCACGAGGAAGAGGATCACGCTGAGGCGAGCCTTGAGAGGGGTCTTCGCATTGGGGTCCATGGTGGAGAGACGAGAGGGCTCTATCAGTCCCTCGCTCATACGGCGGAGGTACTCGGGGTCCTCCTCCAGCTCCTTGCCCTTATGGAGGCAGGTCAGTGCTCCCACAAAGACGCCCAGTAGCGTCGCCGGGATACTCACCTTGAGGATGTCGATCAGGCTGATGCCCGCCGGAGCGAGGAGGGCGAGGAGCGCCACCGTCGCTGCCGATATAGGGCTAGCAGTGATCGCCTGCTGTGAGGCGATGACGGAGATGGAGAGCGGTCGTTCAGGACGGATCTTCGTCTCCCGCGCCACCTCGGATATCACAGGCAGGAGGGAGTAGACCCCATGACCGGTACCGGCAAGGAAGGTGAATAGGTAGCAAACAAAGGGGCTGTAGATCGTGATCTTATCCGGATGACGACGGAGAAACTTCTCTGCCACCTTGACGAGGTAGTCCAGACCTCCCGCAGCCTGCATACAGGAGACCGCAGAGATCACTGCGGCGATCATCAGCATCACATCGATAGGCGGCGAGGTGGGCATCAGACCAAATCCAAAGACCAGTATCGCCAGTCCTATACCTCCTGTCACACCGAGGCCGATGCCGCCAAGGCGGGCACCGACAACGATGGCAACTAGGATGAAGAGTAGCTGTATAAGCAACATATCGTGTAGTTTTATGGGTTTGCCGGCGTGCTGTCCCGTCAGCATTGATGCCACAAATGTACTTATTACTCAAGAAATGCATAAAACGAGACGATAAGTAAAGTCTGTCGCCAAGCCGACCTTCCGGTGGGCCGATTGACAGGCGAAGGGAAGACGTATGAAGACCACAGGGTGCGACCCTCAGACTTATATCAGTCTTAGTCGGCACTAATGCAGGTAGTAGTCGTGGCTGATACCGGTAACAGAAGCAGCATCGGTGACCGACAAGGGGGCGGTCATTGATGATTGCGTGCATACATCGGTTTTCTCCACTTTGTAGCTCAGCCGATGCCGATGGAGAGGGCATCCCCTACGGATGCAGTAAGACCCGGGTCTGTCGGTTCCCTAAGGCATCACCCCTCCGGACAGGCGCTACAGTAAGGGGATAAGAGGGGATTTCTTGCTACCTTTGCGTGACCGTAAGCGGTCCTCTGACTGTGAAGAAATTAGACCTCTACGTCCTCCGGACTTTTATCCCCTTGCTCCTCGGGAGCACTGCCGTCGCATGGTTTATCCTTGTGATGCAGCTCCTCTGGCGCTTTGTCGGGGATATTGTCGGCAAGGGGGTGGACACTTGGGTGCTCCTCAAGCTGATGTTCTACTCCGCGATGACGGTGGCGCCGATGGCTCTGGTGCTGGGGGTGCTGCTGGCGGGGCTGATGACCTTTGGCAACCTCAGTGAGCGGATGGAACTGCTGTCGATGAAGACTGCGGGCATCCCCTTCACAAGGATTATGCGGCCACTCCTCGGTCTCTCCATACTGCTGGCGGGAGGGCTCTATTGGTTCCAGAACGACTGGATGATCACCAGTCAGGTACGCTTCTGGCAGTACTACTTCTCGATCAAGAATAAGTCGCCCGAGCTGGCGATACCGGAGGGTAGCTTTACGCAGGACATCCCCGGCTACTCTATATATATCACGCGTAAGGACCCAAAGACGAAGACGCTCTACGACCTGATGATCTACGATCACTCCGAGGGCCCGCAAAATGCCACGATAGTTCTCGCTGACAGTGGCTACCTCTACTCGGTCAACGATGGTCAGGAGATGGTGCTGGAGGCGTACCATGGCGAGTCCTTCCGCAATCTCCGCCCCTCAGAGTCGAGCGACTATGGAGGGAATGTCCAGCGCCCATTCCTGAGGGAGCAATTCTCCTCCAAGGAGGTGATCATGCACTTCGATGACAGTCTCTATATGGTCGATGAGGGGGCGCTGAGTAGCCAGTTTGTCGGCAAGAATGCCCGCCAGCTACGCGCCTATGTCGACTCCCTCACCGTTGTGCGCGACTCGATGGCTCAGGTCAATAGGGAGCTGATCCGGGCGACGGCTGCTCGACCTGTGATGCAGGGCGATGCTCACTCTGTCGCTCGCTCCTCACGAGAAGCCCTCCTTGAGGAGATGGCTCCTGTCGCTGGTGTCTCTCCAGGGGCGGCAGTCGGTGGGGCTGTGGGTCATGCGGTGGCAAAAAAGAGTGCTGAGGAGGAGGGTGCTCCGGCACCCACAAGGCGAGATCTCGACGCAGACCTGCGGGCTCTCGGGTACTCACAGCTACAGACGATATACAACGCGGCCACGCAGAAGCTCAATGCAGACGTCAGCTCCTACTACTTCAATAATATGGACCAGGAGGAGACGGAGAGCCTGATCCGGAAAAACGACTTCGAGTTTTGGCGAAAGTATACCTACCCGGTCGCTGTGATCGTCTTTTTCCTCATCGGGGCGCCACTGGGAGCGCTGATCCGTAAAGGCGGTATCGGGGTCCCCTTCATCGTGGCGATCTTTTGCTTCATCGTCTTCTACATTCTTGAGACGACCGGAGTGAAGATGGTCAATGAGAGTCGCTGGATCCTATGGAGTGGCATCTGGCTGCCCAATATGGTCCTCTTTCCCGCCGGGCTCCTGCTCACCTACCTCGCCACGCAGGATAGTATGCGCTTCAATGTCGACATCTTGGTCAATTCGTTTCACCACTTTATGGGCATCGAGCCGGTTCGCAAGGTGGGCGCTGTTGTGGCTGAGGGTGTCCCCGACTACGCACTTGCCACACGGGATATTGACAGGGCGGATGAGCTGGCAGACCGCTTCATCCACCAGTCCTCGGCAGGGTACTTCGGCTTCTTCACCCGCCCCACGCAGCAGCATCTGCAGAGAGAGCTCGCTACAGCGCTTGATGAGATCGTTGACAATCTCGGCCGCGGGGAGGATATCCTCCTCGTGCACCGTCTCAGTGGCTACCCCGACCTCATGGAGCTGGCAAACGTGCGTAAGCCACGGGAGCGATGGCTGCGGATCGCACTGATGATCCTCTTCCCCATCGGGCTCCTCGTCTACGCTTACTACCAGATCAGATACATAGCCTTCCGGCGTGAGTGCAAGCACGTCCGGGACAATAATAATAAGGTGCGGGACGAGATCGCCCGCATCACCGAACATCGTAAATCACACTAAGTACTAGTTATGAACGATACGATCAAGCTCAACTCTATCGATGAGGCGCTGGAGGACCTGCGCCAGGGTAAGCTCATCATCGTCGTCGATGATGAGGACCGGGAGAATGAGGGAGACCTCATCGGCGCCGCCGAGATGATGACCCCGGAGATCATCAATTTTATGATGCGCTACGGTCGCGGCGTGCTCTGCGCCCCGATGACTGCCGAGCGCTGCGGTGAGCTGGAGCTGCCGATGCAGGTGGTGGATAATACCTCCCCCCTCGGCACCCCCTTCACCGTCACCGTGGACCTCCTCGGTCATGGGGTCACTACAGGGGTCTCCATGTCGGACCGTGCTGCGACGATCCGCGCCCTCGCCGACCCCACACTCCGTCCCGATGACCTCGCTCGACCTGGTCACGTCAATCCTCTCCGTGCCCGCAACGAAGGGGTCCTCATCCGCGCCGGCCATACTGAGGCAACGGTCGACCTTTGCCGTCTCGCCGGACTTCGTCCCGTCGGCTGCCTCATCGAGACCGTGAATGAGGACGGCACGATGGCGCGTCTGCCCCAGCTCCTTGTCTTTGCGAAGGAGCATGGGCTCAAGATCATCTCCATAGCCGACCTGATCAAGTATCGGATGAATAGTGAGAGTCTCGTCGAGGAGGGTGTGGAGGCGAAGCTGCCGACGAAGTACGGCGACTTCCGCGTCATCCCCTTCCGTCAGCTCAGCAACGGACTGGAGCACGTCGCACTCGTCAAGGGCGAAGTCTCCGATGGCGCTCCGGTACTGGTGCGCGTCCACAGTTGTTGCGCCACAGGGGACATCTTCGGCTCCCTCCGCTGCGAGTGTGGCGAGCAACTGCACAAGGCTATGGAGCTGGTGGAGCAGGAGGGACGCGGTGCCATCGTCTACCTCAATCAAGAGGGTCGTGGCATCGGACTGATGGATAAGATCCACGCCTACAAGCTCCAGGAGGAGGGGATGGACACCGTCGAGGCCAATGTCCACCTCGGTCATCGACCCGATGAGCGGGACTATGGTGTCGGCGCTGAGATACTCAAGAAGCTCGGCATCCGTAAGATGCGCCTCCTCACCAATAACCCCATCAAGCGGGTCGGTCTTGAGAGCTACGGCCTCGAGGTGGTGGAGCACGTCCCGATCGAGATTACGCCCAATAAGTACAACGAGCGCTACCTCCGTACCAAGAAAGAGAAGATGGGACAGGACCTCCACGAGGTCTAAGCCTCCACACTGAGGTCCTTTAAGGATAAGAGAGCCCCGAGTCGAATCACTTCGCTCGGGGCTCATTGTTATGTATAACGTGCAGTCTAACATCTAACTGCCTGTTGTTAGTCAAAAAAGAAACGAGCCAACTACCGTACAAGTGTACGAAGCGACCCGAGATCTTTCAAGAGAAAACTGTCTCCCGACAGCTCAGCTCTTACCTTAACCTTTAATCTAATACTATTATGAAAAAACCACGATGCAAAGGTAGGGACTTTATCCCATATATGCAAGTCTGAGACTTGGATTCTTATCCACTTACCCCCGCATCCCTCCTCAGATACCGCTCTCACTCACGCTTTGTAAGCCGTCCCCTCATACCTGCAGGCAAAAAGAAACGAGTCGCCTCCAGAATGAGGTGACTCGTGACCTTTCAAGAAAAAGCTGTCTCACGACAGCTCTGTTCTTACCTTAACCTTTAATCTAATACTATTATGAAAAAACCACGATGCAAAGGTAGGGACTTTATCTGAACTATGCAAGTCTTTGTCCACTGAAGATTGCAATCTACCCCATATTTGACAATAATTTGTGTTTGTAGGCCTTTGGCTAACGCTCTTTTATTCTTCAAGGTGTGCGCTTAACCATACCCTTCAATGCCCTCACAGTGAATAGTTAAGCCGGTCTATCGCTTTATCGGATTGTTTTTACTACCTTTGCGCAGTTAGTCCGTAGTCTATATATAAGAAGCTAACTCATGAGTAAGCAAAGCAATACCCAAGACCTCAATAAGGAGGCAACCTCAGCCGAGACCGGAAGTAAGGCAGAGGATTACATGAAGAAGAATAGGCGGACGCTTATCATCTGCCTCGTTGCTGCCATCGTAGTGATTGGCGGTATCATCCTCTATCGTAACGCTTATATGATGCCGCATCGGGCAAAGGCGGAGGAGCAGATCTTCCGTGCCGAGCAGCTCTTCGAGAGAGACTCATTTGAGACCGCTCTCAAGGGCAATGGTGCCGATGTGAAGGGTTTCCTCGATATCATCAGCGACTACGGCAATACTCCCTCCGGCAATGTGGCACACGCCTACGCCGGTGTCTGCTACTACCAGCTGGGCGACTACCAGAGCGCTATCAAGCAGCTGGATAAGTTTAGCTCCAAGGACATGATGCTCCAGCCGAGTGTCATCGGTCTGATCGGTGACTGCTACGTCGAGGGCGATCAGTACGATAAGGCGGTCGGCTACTTCGAGGATGCAGCCAAGAGGGCTGACAATATGCTCCTCTCACCGATCTACCTCATCAAGGCAGGCCTTGCTTATGAGGCTCTCGGTAAGACCGATAAGGCTAAGGAGGCATACACCAAGGTCAAGGAGAGCTACCCGACCTCTCCCTCCGCTGCCAATGCTGAGAAGTACCTCCAGACACTGACTCTGCAGGGCAAGTAAGCTACTCTGACGATACCAAAAAGCCCCCCTTGCGACTTAGGTCGTGAGGGGGGCTTTTTTTTGCTATTATTTCTCCTGAGTGAGTAGCGGGAAGTCCTTGCTCGACCGGTGCGACCGGTCAATCAGCTCGCCCAGCTGCCGGACCACCTCAGGGTAGTCTGTGGAGACATCCCGAAGCTCGCCCGGGTCAGCGGAGAGATTGAAGAGCTCCTCGTACGTCTGCGAGGCATCCCTGACCTGCTGACGGATCAGCTTCCACTGACCCATGCGGACCGCCTGCCGTCCCCCCTCCTCGTGAAACTCCCAGTAGAGGTATGGGTGCTCCGCCTGTTCGCCCCGACCGAAGAGGGTAGGGGCAAAGGAGATCCCGTCGGACTGCTCCTGAGGCATCGCACCGCTCAGCTCCCGGAGAGTCGGCATCACGTCCCAGAAGGCAAGCACATGATAGGAGGTGCTCCCCGGCTTGATCATTCCCGGCCATACTGCGATGAAGGGGACCCGCACCCCTCCCTCGTAGAGGGCGCGCTTAAGTCCGCGGTAGGGACCATTGCCGTCAAAGAAGTAGGGATCGTGACCGCCCTCCTCGTGCGGCCCGTTGTCGGAGGTGAAGATGAATAGCGTCTCCTCGGCCAGTCCCTCCTCCCGCAGCACCTCGATCATCCTTTTGACGTCCCTGTCGATGCGCCGTATCATACCGGCATAGGTCGCCTTGGGCTGCGCCTCAGCGCGGTACCAATTTCCCTCAAAGGGCCGCTCGCAGAACGCTCCCTCAAAGGGCTTCCGATCCTCCTCCTCAGCATCCAGGTCGGCATGCGGCAGGGCGGGGGTGAAGTAGAGGAAAAAAGGTCGCTCCCGGCGCTTCCGGTCTCTCAGGAAGTCGATCGCATGGTCCATCAGCAGATCCTGAGCGTAGGTCTTCCCGTCCAGGGGGATCAGCGTCTCGCCCTCGTGGAGAAACTCCGGTCTGTGACGATGGGCATTCAGCTGCCCCAGGTAGCCAAAGAAGTAGTCAAAGCCCTGCCTCGTCGGAGTGCCCTCCGTGCCGGGACCGCCGAGACCCCACTTCCCGATGCAGGCGGTGTCGTAGCCGGCGTCTCTCAGCATCTCGGCGATAGTCACCTCATCATCGGCGAGCGGGTGGTCGTAGGTGTGACCATCGGCATTGGCGGTATCCATATTGCCACGGATAAAGGCATGACCGGTATGGCGGCCGGTAAGGAGCGACCCCCGTGAGGGTGCGCTGACGGAGCAGCCGGCATAGGCCTGAGTAAAAGTCATCCCCGCCTGAGCGAGGCTGTCCAGTGCGGGTGTCGGGATGTATCGCTGCCCGTAGGCACCGAGGTCACCGATGCCCATATCATCGACCATGAATAAGATGATATTGGGTCGTGACTGAGCCAATCCCGTCAGGGATAGCGCCCTCACAGCCACTCCCGTGACGATTCGTCCTCGTATAGTCATACGTCTCTGCTTTACTCTAAGTGGCGAGGCAGCTCGGCAATGGTGCCTGGCATACGGTAGTCCCAGATCTGCTTGGGATCCTCGGGGTGATTGATCTGCTCCTCCTCCGGTGGCACCTCCGACCCGTAGCCGGTCAGCGTCCACCAGTCCTGCATGGGGAGTACGAGCAGTACCGAGGGGGCGAGCCGCCTCAGTGCTCGTATCAGCCCTGCTGCCGAGGGGTCATCAGCGCAGCCATAGGCGCGAGCGATGTCCCACCTCATAGAGTGGTCAAGCGAGCGCCACCAGTCGCGGAGCGTGCTGGTGTCGTGGGTTGATGTGGAGCCTACGCTGAGGTAGGGGATATCGTTGGGATGGGCATAGGGGCACCAGGACTTCTTTGCCATACGCACCACCTCGAGAGATAGCAGCTCAAAGGTGTCCATCACCTCCCGCATACTTCCCGGGAGACTCCCCAGGTCCTCAGCACAGAGGAGCATACGGGTGTCTGAGGTGGCTCCGAGGAGACGCTTGATGGCTGTTCGGCGCCAGAGCTCCTCATTGCGGTGGTGGTGGTACTCCTCCCGTAGGTAGAGGATCAGCTGTTTCGCCTCAGCACTCAGGGGGCCAAAGTCCGGGTATAGCTCTGGTGAGGGTGACGGGTGGTACAGCCCCTTCTCGTCCCTTGCACAGAGCCCCTCCACCCCTCGCACCTCATCAGGTCGGTAGCCGAGCGCCGGCACGTAGTGCGCCTGACGCTGGTCGGAGCTACTCTCAGGTATGCTCCATATGCGGAAGAAGCCGAGTATGTGGTCGATCCGTATTGCATCAAGGTGACGCTCCATCACGGCAAAGCGGTGGCGCCACCAGCGGAAGCCCTCCGCCTCCATCGCCTCCCAATCATAGGTGGGGAAGCCCCAGTCTTGTCCTTTGGCGGAGAAGAAGTCGGGCGGTGCACCTGCCTCCTTATCCAGGTGGAAGAGGTGTGGCGCCATCCACACATCAACGCTATTTCGTCCCACACCGATCGGCAGATCCCCCTTGATCAGAACGTGGTGCCGGTGGGCGACCTCCGTCAGCCTGCTCAGTTGGTCATAGAGGAAGTATTGGATGAAGGCGTACCGAAGCACCTCACGCTCCGCCTGAGCCCCCTCGATCGTCTTCGATAGGAGGTACTCCTCCCGCACTGAGGTGTAGGTCGCATAATCCGTGACCGGCGTCCCCGGCTGACGATCCCTGAGGACGCAGAAGAGGCAGTAGGCGAGCAGGTCCTCCCCCTCCAGGGACATAAACGCCCGCACCTCCTCCATCGTCGGGTTATCGGCCCTCTCGTAGCAGTAGTCGACCACCTCGCGCTTGAGCTGTCGGACAGCGAGGTAGTCTACGCGCGGCAGAGCATTGAGCACAGTGGCTCGCTCCTCCCAGCTGTGCCTGAGTGGTGCCTCCTCGTACCCGGGTAGCCGGCGCACGTCGAGGTAGAGCGGGTCCAGACCGTAGGTGGTGATGGCGTTGTAAGGGTAGGAGTCGAGCGGGGTGCGGGTAAAGGTGGTGTCGTAGAAGGGGAGCATCTGGTAGAGGTGCTGTCCCAGATCTGAGAGGTAGATGACAAAGTCCACCGCATCGCCGAAGTCACCGATGCCGTAGGAGCGCTCGGTGCGCAGGGCGAAGAGTGGAGCCACTGTCCCCTCGATGCTTTTCCGCTCCCAGGTGGGCTGAAGAGTTGGCTCGTCGACAAAAGTGAGCGTGAGTGAGCGCTTCTCCTCCGGTCGGTACACTCTATTGGGTCCCTCCTCCCAGAGGATCGACCCGTCCCGCCTTCGGAGCACCACCTTGTACTCCATCGCCGGCAGTCCCTCCATGGAGAGAGTGTAGCAGTGACGACAAGCCCGGAGTGGGATGCCGTGCATCGGGTCCCACGCCCCCGCCTCTGTCACAGAGCCGACGAGGAAGAGCTCACCATCGTAGACCTCCTGCCTCAGGAAGGCGATCACCTCGCCGCGTCGGCAGTCGAGGGCAGCCAAGGGCTCCCTTGTCCTATCTGTCAGCCCGAGCAGCCCACAGAGGGGCGGGCTCATCAGCCGATGTGCGGGGGAGGGGGCGATCCACCGATCACGGATCACCACATTGAGTGGCATCGTCTCCGGCTCCGTCGATCTCAGTCGGAGGGTATGGAGCATCGGGGCCTCCAGCGCGATGATCTCTCCCTGCTCCACCACTCTGTAGCTGTAGAGCAGCTCCTTATAGCTGCGGATGGAGAGCGGCAGGTCGAGGGTCCAGAGCCCTGTGGTGCGCTCCTCCATAGGGCGCTCCTCACCGCCCATCAGGCAGACTATGGTCTGCCCCTCATGGGCGGTCTGGTAGGGTAGGACGAGGGTCAGCAGGATGCGCTGCTCGGTCACATTATCTTTTTTCTTCATCTACTCCGTCTCGTAGGTGGTTGGGTCGGTGATGCCGGCCTCCCGGAAGGCCTCGCGTCGCTCCTCACAGGTACCGCACTTGCCGCAGTGCTTTTCCCCGCCCTTATAGCAGGAGTAGGTGTCTCCGTAGTCCACCCCCAGCTCGGCACCACGGTGGACGATATCAGCCTTGGTGATCAGCGTGTAGGGTGCATCGATGGTGACGCCATTGAAGGTCCCGGCACGCATAGCCCCGCTCATCTCTCGGATAAAGTCGGGCCTGCAGTCGGGGTAGATCGTATGATCCCCGGAGTGGTTGGCAAGCATCACCCGGTCCAGCCCCCGGCTCTCAGCCAGCCCGCAGGCGACGGAGAGCATGATCCCATTGCGGAAGGGGACGACCGTGGACTTCATATTCTCCTCATCGTAGGAGCCCTCCGGGATCGCCTCCGCTCCCTCTATGAGAGAGGAGTGGAAGTACTCCTTGATGAAGTGGAGCGGGATCACTAAGTGCTCGATGCCGAGAGCAGCACAGTGGCGTCTCGCGCAGGCGATCTCCCGAGCATTGTGATTGCTGCCGTAGTCAAAGGTTACGGCCAGGGCGATCTCATCCTGCTTATCGTGCAGTAGCGTGACGCTGTCGAGACCACCGGAGAGGACGATGATGGCATCTTTTCTATTATTCTTCTTCATGGCTCAAATGTACGACTTTTTAGGCTCAAGGGAGGTCCCTCTGTCGTGTAGTCCGGAGACATCCTCATCGTGGGGATGGATCAAAATTTCCCCCTCACCTCCGGGGAAATTCTAATACCGATATTAGAGTAATCTAATACCGGTAAAAGAAATCACTAATATCGGTATTAGCGATCACTAATATCGGTATTAGATCGGAGCTTGGTGCCATGCGACTCCTGGAAAAGGTACATAGTAGATTGAGCATGCCCCCAAAATCACCATTACTGGTGATTGCAGGAGTGAAGCAGGCATGGTATTTTCGTAAAATAAGAAATGAATATTTTTGACAAGAAGATAATGGCAAAGGAACAAAGTAATTCCTACCAAGGGGTGATGGATCATTATGACGACCTGTTGACAGGACGTAAGTGGTGGTCAAGGATATACTGGCGATTGATATGGAACGAGGACGCTAATCTCTTGGCTCAGAAAGTGCTTGATTTTATACCGGACGACTTTCAGGGACGACTGCTTGACGTCCCTGTCGGCACTGCCGTTTTTACTGCGGAAAAGTACCGACGGATGAAAGGTGCCGAGATTGTTGGTTTAGACTATTCGGATGAAATGATAGCCATAGCGGCTTTGCGGAAGGAAACAGAGGGGATAGCCAACCTGTCTCTGAGGCAAGGAGATGTCGGAGACCTTCCCTATCCCAACGAGTCCTTCGACTGCATCCTGTCAATGAATGGCTTTCAAGCTTTCCCGGATAAAGAGAAGGCCTTTGCCGAGATTTTCCGTGTGCTGAAGCCCGGAGGTTTCTTCTGCGGTTGCTTTTATGTCAAGGGTGAACGCCGATCGGCTGATTTCTTTGTCAAGAAAGTCATGGAGAGAAAAGGATTTTTCCGCCCTCCATACGACACCTTTGCCGAGGCCAAGAGCCGACTTAGAGGTATGTATGGCGATGACGTGCTGACAGAGAAAATGGCTTCCGCCTGCTTGTTTCGCTGCGTGAAACCACAGAGAGAAGACGCTGATAACGAGTAAGAGCTATTAGCGTAACAATCGGCGACGAGGAAAACTTCCCCATTGCTTCTTCTCTCCCAAGGGTTGCTCCTCGACACTTGCAAGCTACTGCGGGGCTCGTCGGTAACTACGCCTCGTGTGGACTATATCCACAGATGTATGACATGCCCATATACAAAAAAAGCGGTGGAGTAAGGTCGTAACCCTGCTCCACCGCTGTAGTACTTGGGGACGCTGTCGCGATTACACCTCGGCGTTGGCCATATAGACGCTGTCCGGGTGTAGGTGTGTCGCCTCCCAGCCCATAGCTGCGGCACCAAGGATGGCGGCGTCGTTTTCCTTCAGCTCGCTGAAGACGATCTTCACCTTGCCCTTATAGATATTGAGGAGGTTCTCCTCCATGGCACGCTGTGTCGGCTTGAGGAGCAGGTCACCGGCATGGGTGAGACCACCAAAGAGGATGATCGCCTCGGGACTGGTGTAGGCGACCGCATCGGCAAGCGCCTCACCGAGGATGGTACCGGTATTCTCAAAGATCTGGATCGCCAACTTGTCGCCCTTCATGGCGGCATCAAAGACATCCTTGGAGGTGATCTCCGCCGGATCGAGGTCGCGGAGCAGGGAGTCATCCTCACGGATAGAGAGGTACTCGCGTGCCGTGCGTGCCACACCGGTGGCAGATGTGTAGGTCTCGAGACATCCCTGGCGGCCACAGCCACAGGTGCGACCATTGCGACGGATCACGGTGTGACCCACCTCGCCGGCGAAGCCATCGTGTCCGTAGACCAGCTCGCCCCCGACGACGATGCCGCTACCGACACCGGTGCCGAGAGTAATCTCGATAAAGTCCTTCATACCGCGCGCCGCACCATAGGTCATCTCTCCGATGGCAGCCGCATTGGCGTCATTGGTGAGGACGACCGGGATCTGCAGCTCCTTCTCGAGCAGACCGGCGAGTGGGATCTTATCCTTCCAGGGGAGGTTGGGGGCAAATTCGATCGAGCCATTGAAGTAATTCCCATTCGGAGCACCGATACCGATCCCGAAGATCTTATCCATCGTCAGGTCGATCTCCACTAGATCGCGGATAGCTACCCCGAGGTCCTTGATATAGTCTCGGATGTCAAGGTGCTTACCGGTCTTGATGGAGCTGGTACGCAGGATGTTGCCGCGAGCATCCACGATGCCAAAGGCGGTATTGGTCCCGCCGAGGTCGATACCGATGACGTAGGGCTTAGACTCTATAGTTGGTTTGTTTGCCATGTGTTGGTTTCCAGGTTGTAGGTGGTGAGAGATAATCTTCCCCTCCCCGCACGGATGGTTGCCCCGGCTCGGGGCCGGAGGTCACTTGAGGACGAAGGGAGTCGGCATGTTGCCCAGGTTAAGGGCGTCACGGAGGCTCAGATTGACTCGCCAGTTGTCATTTTCCCGCACGAGATTCATCGTCTGGGGGACCTCAAGGGTGGGGATATCGTTCTTGGCAATGTACTGCTTGATATTCTCCTTCATCGCATCGGGGAGGTCGGAGAGCGAGCTCATGCGCTTGCCATTTGCCATCATCTGCTGCAGGATCTCGAGGCTGATATTCTCCTTGATGATCTTGTCCATATCGGGTACGGTGAGGACGTAGGTGACAGTGGCGGTCTCGCCATTTACGATCTCCTTGAAGCTAGCAGCCTTGAGCACATCGCGCGTCTCCGGCACGAGGTCAAAGAGCGCCTGAGCATCCCTCGGGAGGGTGTACTTGGTGATGAAGTTGTCGTACGTCATAGCGGTCTGATCAGCCTCGCAGAGGAGGTTGTAGAAGGCCTGCAGGTCGCCCTTGAGCTGAGCCTCGACAGCCTCCTTGGCGACATCCTTGGGGGAGGACTTACCGCAGCTGGTGAGCCCGAGAGAGAGCACCAGCGTCATGGCGATAGCCAGAATGGTATTGATACGTTTCATATCCGGTTTCTGATATTATATGAGTGATATATTCCTAATCTGCGTACTAAGGTACTCCTTTTCTGATAAAAATTAAGGTTTTTCCTGCGGAATCTTATCCTGAGCGTCTCTCTGGAGTCCCTCGGCAATCACTCCGCTGCCATAGCAGAGGTGCTCCTCGGTGTCGTAGAGGGTGCAGAATTGCCCCGCTGCTACCCCCTGGATAGGCTCATCGGCGACGACGCTGTGGCTCCCGTCAGCGTGGCGACGGAGCAGCCCTCGGGTAAAGTCGGGCGTGTGGCGTACCTTGAGCGTCACCGCCATCTCATCGGCCCCCTCGGGCATCGGATCGCCGGAGATGAAATTCATTGCCCCCAGCCGGATCAGGTCGCTGTACTGCATCTCGGTGTCAAATCCTCGGCTGACGAAGATCGTATTTGACTCCACATCCTTCCGAATCACGTACCAGGGACCACCACTAAGGCCCAGTCCTTTCCGCTGCCCGATGGTGTGGTACCAGAAGCCTCGGTGCTCGCCCAGCACCTGCCCGGTCTCCAGCTCCACGATCGGGCCGACCCGCTCTCCGAGATGCTCCCGGAGGAAGTCGTCGTAGTCGATCCTGCCGAGGAAGCAGATCCCCTGGCTGTCGTCTCTGTGGGCGGTGACCAAGTGATGCTCCTCGGCGATGGCTCGGAGTCGCTCCTTAGGGAGATCCCCGATCGGGAAGAGTGCCTTATGGAGCTGCGGGTAGGTGATCTGGGCAAGGAAGTCGGTCTGATCCTTGACCGGGTCTACCGCTGTCGCGAGGTAGTCCAGTCCGTCGATCGTCTCCTTGCGGGCATAGTGCCCCGTCGCGATATGGTCGTAGGTGGAGCCGGTGTAGCTGTCGAAGGCGCCAAACTTGATCCACCTATTGCACATCATATCCGGATTGGGCGTCAGTCCCCTCCGCACCGACTCCAGCAGATAGCCGACCACATGATCCCAGTACTCCCGGTGGAGATCGATCATCTCAAGCGGGAGGTCGTACTTCCTCGCCAAGATCCGGACGATCACCTCATCATCCTCCGCCGGACATCCGGCGTAGCCCTCCTCCTTGGCTCCTATGCGGATGTAGAAGAGGTCTGGCCGTATCCCCTGCTCGAGGAGACGAACCATCGCGACGGAGCTATCGACACCGCCGGAGAGGAGAAGGGCTGTCGAGGACATGATTACGAGAGTCGGCTGCCCGGGCGAACCTCCTTGGAGGTGGTCGCTACGGAGAGCGTGCCATCGGGCTCTACAGCGCTCAGGATCATACCATTGCTCTCCAGCCCCATCATCTTGCGGCCGGCGATGTTGGCGAGGAAGAGTACCTGCTTGCCTACCAGCTCCTCGGGATGCTCGTAGTAGGCGGCAAGTCCGGAGAGGATCTGTCGACCACCGAGACCATCATCGAGCTTGAAGCGAAGGAGTTTCTTGGACTTCGGTACCCGCTCGCACTCCAGCACGGTGGCGACACGGATGTCGATTTTCTCAAAGTCATCGAAGGGGATCTCCTCATCGATCGGGTCCACCGTCAGGTGGGCAGCTGCCTCAGCCTCCTTGGCTGCCAGAGAGGCAGCCTTGGCAGCGAGGAGCTTCTGCTTCTGTGCCTCGACCTGATCGTCCTCAATCTTCTCGAAGAGCAACTCCGTCTTACCCAGCCGGTGACCCGCCTTGAGGAGGTCAGTCTCACCGATCGCCTCCCAGTCGACCTGCTCATCCATAGCGAGCATACGGCGGAGCTTCGCCATCGAGAAGGGGAGGAAGGGCTCGAGGAGCAGCGCACTATTGGCAGCGATCTGGAGGGCTACGTTGAGGATCGTCCCGGTACGCTCGGGGTCTGTCTTGATCACCTTCCACGGCTCGAGGTCGGCGAGGTACTTATTGCCCAGTCGGGGCAGCTCCATGGCGGTGCGCTGAGCATCGCGGAAGTGGAAGTCCTCGATGAGTCGGGCGGTCTCCTCGCGGATCTCCCTCATCTTGGCGAGTACCTCCCTATCCTCATCCGTCAGCTCGGCGGCGGGTACCTTTCCGTCAAAGTGCTTCCCCGTCAGCACCATCGCGCGATTGACGAAGTTGCCGAGGATGGCCACCAGCTCGCTGTTGTTGCGGGACTTGAAGTCCTCCCACGTGAAGTCGTTGTCCTTGGTCTCAGGAGCGTTGGCAGTCAGTACATAGCGCAGGACGTCCTGCTTACCGGGGAAGTCCTCGAGGTACTCATTGAGCCAGACGGCCCAGTTCTTCGATGTCGAGATCTTGTCTCCCTCGAGATTGAGAAACTCATTGGAGGGCACATTGTCGGGGAGGATAAAGGAGCCCTCAGCCTTAAGCATAGCGGGGAAGACGATGCAGTGGAAGACGATATTGTCCTTCCCGATGAAGTGGATCAGCCTCGTCGAGGAGTCCTTCCACCAGGTCTCCCAGCTGTCGGGGAGTAGCTCGCGGGTATTGGAGATGTAGCCGATCGGGGCGTCAAACCAGACGTACAGCACCTTCCCCTCCGCGCCCTTGACCGGCACGGGGATGCCCCACGAGAGGTCGCGGCTCACGGCGCGAGGCTTCAGCCCCATGTCGAGCCAGCTCTTGCACTGGCCGTAGACGTTGGGGCGCCACTCCTTGTGATCCTCGAGGATCCACTTGGAGAGCCAGTCCTGATAGTCATTGAGCGGGAGGTACCAGTGGGTCGTAGGACGCTTCACAGGGGTGGATCCGCTCAGCTTGGAGTGGGGGTTGATCAGCTCGTCCGGGCTCAGCTCAGAGCCACACTTCTCGCACTGATCGCCATAGGCCTCCTCATTGCCACAGCGGGGACAGGTGCCGACGATGTATCGGTCGGCGAGGAACTCTCCCGCCTCCTCGTCGTAGTACTGCTCGGTCGTCTGCTCGATAAACTTTCCCTCATCATACAGCTTGCGGAAAAAGGCGGATGCCGTCTCCTCGTGGATCTTGGACGAGGTGCGGGAGTAGATGTCGAAGGAGATCCCGAAGTCCTCGAAGGACTTCTTGATGATGCTGTGGAACTGGTCCACCACCTCCTGCGGGGTGATGCCCCGCTTCTTGGCCTGAAGGGTGATCGGCACGCCGTGCTCATCGGAGCCACAGACAAAGAGCACCTCCCGTCCGCGCAGTCTCAGGTAGCGGGCGTAGATGTCTGCCGGCACGTAGACGCCGGCGAGGTGACCGATGTGCACCGGCCCATTGGCGTAGGGCAGCGCAGCGGTGATGAGAGTTCGCTTGAAGTGACTATTATCCTGACTCATAATCTAATGATACCTTATATTATATGGGTCACAAAGGTACCACTTTTCGCTGACTGCCTTGTCGCTCTCTCGAGCGCCATCCGAGCATCTTCGTCAGGCTCGGTATCGGTCTCCTGAGTATTTAGGCGGACTGTAGCGGGGTGTCGGGGGCGGAATAAGTCTTTTGTGGGTCAAGGCGACAAAAAAGGGGTATATTTGTCCGTAGGTTGAGACCTGCCGTAACTCCGACTATCAAACCAATACTTCAATACACCGTAACGATGAGTAGTAACTCTCTAAGCCACAAGATCGCTGACAATATCCGGATCCTTGCCCTCTCCATGGTAGAGAAGGCCTCATCCGGCCACCCCGGAGGAGCCATGGGTGGCGCCGACTTCGCCGCTGTGCTCTTCTCTGAGTACCTCCGGTATGACCCGGAGGACCCGGCGTGGATCGCCAGGGATCGCTTTTTCCTCGACCCCGGTCACCTCTCCTCCATGCTCTATAGCGTGCTGGCGATGCAAGGCTTCTTTACCACTGAGGAGCTACAGCGCTTCCGCCAGTGGGACAGCCCGACACCGGGACACCCGGAGCTGGATATCAAGCGAGGGATAGAGAATGGCTCTGGTCCGCTCGGTCAGGGGCATACGATGGCGGTGGGTGCTGCCATCGCGGCAAAGAAGATGGGCGCCCACTTTGATGAGGCGCTGATGCAGCAGCGGATCTACGCCTTCATCTCTGACGGAGGTATCCAGGAGGAGATCTCGCAGGGGGCCGGTCGTCTCGCCGGGCACCTGGGGCTGGATAACCTGATCATGTTTTACGACGCCAATGAGGTGCAGCTCTCCACCCGCGTCGATGAGGTGGACAGCGAGGACGTGGCGATGAAGTACCGCGCCTGGGGCTGGGAGATCTTTGACATCAATGGTAATGACCCGGATGAGATCCGTCGCGCTCTCGATGGTGCCATAGCGGTCAAGGGCAAGCCGTCGCTCATCATCGGTCACACGCTGATGGCTAAGGGGGCGATCGATAAGCAGGGCGGTCGCTCGCTTGAGGATCAGGTGTCTACCCATGGTCAGCCGCTCTCCAAGGCCGGTGCCGACGTCCGTCGTACCGTTGCCGGTCTCGGTGGCGACCCGGATGATCCCTTCGTCATCTTCCCGGAGGTGCAGGAGTGCTTCACCAAGCGGCGCGAGACGCTCATTGAGGATAAGAAGGAGTGGCAGGCACGCTTCGACAGCTGGCGTAAGGCTAAGCCTGAGGCCGCAGAGGAGCTGGTGCGGTGGCTTGACCCTGAGGTGAAGGGCGTAGACTGGTCGCAGATCGAGCAGGCACCGGACAAGGCGACCCGCAATGCTTCGGCAACCGTCCTCGGACATCTTGCTGAGCAGGTACCCAATATGATCGTCTCCAGCGCAGACCTCTCCAACTCCGACAAGACGGACGGTTTCCTCAAGAAAACCACAGCCATCACGCGGGACAACTACGATGGCCAATTCATCAACATGGGCGTCTCCGAGCTGACGATGGCGGTGGTGAGCATGGGGCTGATGCTGCATGGGGGGCTGATCGCCGCCTGTGGCACCTTCTTCGTCTTCAGCGACTATATGAAGCCAGCGATCCGCCTCTGTGCGCTGATGGAGCTGCCTGTAAAGTTTGTCTGGACCCATGATGCCTTCCGCGTCGGGGAGGATGGTCCGACACACCAGCCGATCGAGCAGGAGGCGCAGATCCGCCTGATGGAGAAGTTGCGCAATCACTCCGGCAATAATGCGATGCTGGTGCTCCGTCCCGCCGACGTGGAGGAGACCACCGTCGCGTGGAAGATGGCGATGGAGAATACGAAGAGCCCGACGGCGCTGATCTTCTCCCGCCAGAATATCAAGAACCTCCCCGAGAACGACTACACCAAGAGCCTCCGCGTCGAGCGGGGTGGCTACACCGTCATCGAGCGTAAGACTCCGGAGGCGGTGCTGATCGCCTCCGGATCAGAGGTGAGTACGCTGGTCGCCGGTGCAGAGTTGCTTCGCGAGCGAGGCATCGAGGTCAATGTCGCCTCCATACCGAGTGAGGGACTCTTCCGTCGTCAGCCGGAGCCCTATCAGGAGAGCGTGCTGCTCCCAGGCGTACCGCGCTATGGACTGACTGCGGGACTGCCCGTCACCCTCGAGGGGATGATCTCCCATAGCGAGGGGCGGATCCACGGGATGGAGTCCTTTGGCTTCTCCGCCCCCTACACGGTGCTGGATGAGAAATTTGGCTACACGGCTGAGACGGTCTGCCGTGAGGTAATGGAGCTATTGGGAAAGAAGTAAACTATGATAGCAGGAGTAAATAAGATAGGTCTGGCCAGTGATCACGCCGGATACTATATCAAGATAGCGGTGAGGGACTTCCTCGCAAAGTGGGCTCCCGAGGTGGAGCTGATCGACTATGGGACGGACAGCGGGTCTGCTAGCTGCGACTATCCCGACTTTGCCCACAAGCTGGGCGATGCCCTCGACAGGGGCGAGGTGGATATGGGCGTCGGTGTCTGCGGCTCCGGTGAGGGGATCCAGATGGCGCTCAATAAGCACCGGTCCGTCCGTGCAGGACTTGCCTGGATGCCAGAGATCGCATCGCTGATCCGGCAGCATAATAATGCCAATGTGCTGGTGCTGCCGGGACGCTTTGTGCCGGTGCAGGAGGCGCAGGAGATGGCAGAGATATTCTTCAGCACTGACTTCGAGGGCGGTCGCCATGAGCGTCGGGTCCGGAAGATAGCGATAGACTATGGAGAGACTCTATCCTGACTTTGAGCATAGGGATGCTGATACCCTTGTCGCTCGGGTGCGGGAGGATCTGGCGACCTATCGGGAGGAGCTGGAGGAGATCCGCTCCGTGCCGATAGAGTCTGCCACCTTTGGCAATACCGTGCTGGCTCTGGAGCAGGCTGGGAGGGCGTTGGACGTGTCGTCGGCCACCTTCTACAACCTCCTCAGCTGCGATGCGGAAGATCGCCTCATGGAGCTGTCGGAGGAGCTGACGGAGGAGCTGACCGATGTCGCCAATGAGATCTCTCTTGATCCCGACATTGCCGCCAAGGTGAAGAAGATCTACGAGGCACCACAGGATGCGCTCTCGCGGATCGACAAGAGGCTCCTCCTCCGTACCTACGAGTCCTACCGGGACAATGGGTCGATGCTGCCGGAGAGCAGCCGACAGGAGCTGAAGGGGCTCCGTAAGGAGCTGAGCTTGGCTACACTCCGCTTTGGGCAAAACGTCCTGCGGGAGCAGAATGCCTATCGTCTCTCAGTCCTCGATGGTGAGTCTCTCCAGCGGTTGCCCTCCTCAGCTCTGGAGCAGGCACGTAAGAGAGCGAAAGAGGAGGGCGTAGAGGGCTGGATCTTTGACCTAAGTATGCCGTCCTACAGTGCGCTGATGCGCTTCTGCAGCAATCGGGAGACCCGCAGGCAGATCTACCGCGACCGCGGTACGCTCTGCTACGATACCTCGAGAGAGACAAGCAACATCGCCACAATCTACGACATCGTCCGGCTACGGCACTCCATCGCTAAGCTCCTTGGTCATGAGACCTATGCCGACCTGGTACTATCCAAGAAGATGGCAAAGACGCCCGATGCGGTCTATCAGATGCTGGACAGTCTGCGCGATGCCTACCTCGCCAAGGCGCATGAAGAGGTGGAGACGATAGCCAATCAGGCGGAGCGAAGGGATCAAATCTCAAAGCTGGAGCCGTGGGACTGGAGCTTCTATGCAGAGCTCTATCGCCAGAGGGCGCTGAAGTACGATGAGGAGCAGACGAGACCTTACTTCGAGCTGTCGTCCGTGGTGGAGGCGATGTTTGGCCTCGCCGGCAAGCTCTACGGGGTAGAGCTCCACCGCAATCCCGAGCTTCCGGTCTACCACCCTGATGTGGAGGCATACGATGTGCTGCGTGAGGGACAGCTGCTGGGGACACTTCTCCTTGACTACTTCCCTCGTAAGGGCAAGCGGTCCGGTGCCTGGATGACCAATTATGTGGAGGAGTATGAGGGGGTACGCCCGGTGATCAGCCTTGTGACCAACTTTACCCCGCCCAGTGATGATAAGCCCTCGCTCCTCACCTTCGATGAGACGACGACGCTCTTCCACGAGTTTGGCCACGCCCTTCATGGGCTACTGACGACCGTGAAGTACGCCTCTCTCAGCGGGACCAATGTGGAGCACGACTTTGTGGAGCTGCCGTCGCAGATGAATGAGAACTGGATGCGCCAGCGCGACTTCGTCAAGTCCTTTGCGAAGCACTATGAGACCGGTGAGGTGATCGGGGACGACCTGCTTGATGCGATCGAGCGGAATGCGCTCTTCCTCGATGGCTATGGCTGTATACGTCAGCTCACCTTTGGCTACTTAGATATGAAGTGGCACGCCACCGACCCGGAGGCCCTGCCCACCGACATTGAGGCGGTGGAGGCTGAGGCTCGCAAGGGGCTGGAGCTGCTCCCGCATGCGGTCGGGACGGCGATGAG
The DNA here is from genome assembly GCF_056590575.1 of Porphyromonas sp. C0041D3. Taxonomy (NCBI): domain Bacteria; kingdom Pseudomonadati; phylum Bacteroidota; class Bacteroidia; order Bacteroidales; family Porphyromonadaceae; genus Porphyromonas; species Porphyromonas sp. C0041D3. The sequence continues at coordinate 84,679 of NZ_JBWPWJ010000007.1, read as the reverse complement.
TCCCTCCTTTACCCATATCTTCAGTGGTGGCTACGCTGCCGGATACTATGGATACAAGTGGAGCGAGATCTTGGACGCAGATGCCTTTGAGGAATTCATTCATAATGGTCTCACCGACCGCGCCACGGCCGATCGCTTCCGGGAGAATATCCTCGAGCGGGGCGACTCGGAGGATCCGGCAGAGCTGTACCGAGCCTTTAAGGGTCGGGATGCAACGGTCGACGCGCTGCTTCGTCGCTCTCACCTGATCCAGTGATCCGCCCAAGGCGATCAGGATTACTTGAAAATCATGAAGGAATGCCCCTGATCGTCAGGGGCATTCCTTTTATCCGTACAAGTCGGAGGGCAAGTACAGACTCCGGTATGGAGGCTTTTACCCAAAGTCCTGAGCCGGGCTAAGCGGGCTGTGATAAAATGACTACCTTTGCAGTGTCCTTCCGGGCGAAGCAAAGGTGCATCCGGAGGGCTGGTGTTTCCCATCTAATATAGTGCACAAGTTGTCTATGGCTATTCATTATTACTCAGAGAGCGAGGCTGTCCCCCCATTTCTCCGTCGAGAGGTGGGCGCTTGGATCACGTCTGTGGCCGAAGGCTATGGCAAGACCATAGGTGAGCTCAATTATCAATTCTGCAACAATGAGCAGATGCTCGAGATGAATAGCAAGTTCCTCGATCATCACTACTACACGGACATCATCACCTTCCCGAGTGGAGACGATGACGAGGTGCTGGTGGCGGACATACTGATCTCGCTCGATCAGGTCCGGCTCAATGCAGCAGAGCTTGGGGTCACGCCCGGGAGCGAGCTACTCCGGGTGATGATCCATGGGGTACTCCACCTCTGCGGTCAGGACGATGTGACGCTCGAGTTAGAGACGGAGATGCACCACGCCGAGGACCGCGCCCTTGCGAAGCTACCCGAGAGGGTCTGGCGAGACATCCCGGCATCGGAGGCGTGGATGGATGAGCGTCCGGTGAGCAAGGGGAAGGAATAAGGAAGAAGAAGTAGAGGGAGCATCTTGTTGTCGAGCTTAAGTGTAGAGACTCACTCTGCCTGGCCCGCCTTCGATGGGTATGAGGCGGCGCAGTACGTCGACTCGGCGCCGGACTATACCGACACCTTGCTGGCGATGACGCTGGTGCTGATGGCGCTATCCCTACTGCTCTACCATATGCTTCTGAAGCCCCGAGGCAGAGGGCGTGCTATGCTGCTGCTCACTGCTCCGCCGAGGGCGATCCCGAGAGTGCGGGAGATGTTGCCGTCTGTAGGCTTTTTCGTAACGGGGTTGCTGGAGAGCCTCCTTTTGGTGGCTCTGCTGGTGACGCTCCTGCTACCGGAGACGAGTGGGGTCGCCTCGCTGTCAGTCACAGGCTTTTGGCTCAGCGTGGGGAGGGTCGCTCTCTGGGTGGCACTTCTTTTTATCATAGCCACCATAGCACAGGCGTGGATGGTCTACACCTTCTGCCACTCCGACCAGATCTCGCTCTGGTGGGCGGACTACCTGATCCTGATGATCGTCGCTGCCAATACGCTCCTCTTGCCACTCCTCCTGCGACTCTTCACGCCCCTGAGTACTACCACTCTCGTGATCCTCTCGGTCGGTCTTTATGTGGTCTCGCGAATACTCTTGTGCTACAGGGAGATACAGATATTTAGTCACCTGAGACATTATCCCCTGCATATTATTTTGTACCTTTGCGCTTGCGAAATAGGCCCCTTGCTCTTTGGGCTCAAGGTCGCCTCCCTAAGTGTGAATCAGTAGCATATCACAAATGTCCACAAAGACACGTAAAGTTCTTGTTCCACAACCCGAGCCTCCTAAGAAAAACTCGCCCTACTATCAGCTGGCGGAGGAGTATGGGCTGGAGTTGGTCTTCAAGCCACTCTTCCATTTTGAGACCCTGACGGCTCGACAATTTCGTGATCAGAAGGTAGATATCCTCAAGCATACGGCGGTGATCCTCACCTCAAGGACCATCACTACACACTTCTTCAAGCTGGTGAGCGACCTGCGCTGCACGCTGCCTGAGGACTTTAAGTATTTCTGCGCCTCGGAGCGTGTCGCTCTATTCCTGCAGAAGTTTATCACCGTCCGTAAGCGGAAGATCTTTTTCCCCGAGAAGAATGGCTCCTCATCGGACTTCCAGACCATTATCAGCAAGCACGACAAGGAGAAGTATCTCGTGCCGGAGATAGAGGAGCGGGAGTCGGAGGTCGTCGCTATGCTGGCGGATACAAAGGTGAAGGTGAATGCCTGCGACGTCTGCCGGATCATTTACGCTGAGCTGACGCCGGAGGAGATTGACTCCTTTGATTTCCTACTTTTCTTTAGTCCCAATGGCCTCTCTGCCATTAAGGCTGCCTACCCCGAGTATCAGCAGGGGAAGCAGATCGTCGGCTGTCTCGGCGAGGGCACGCGTGATGACCTTGAGCAAGCGGGGCTGCAGGTGCACATCAGCGCTCCGACACGCGAGTACCCGAGTATGACTGCAGCCTTAGAGCATTATCTCCAGGAGGAGAAGAAGGCGGCTAAGTAATCCCATGAAGGAGTATGGGCTGACGAAGAGCGAGCGGCTCTATCTGAGGGAGGAGATCGGCGCACTCTTTGAGAGTCGGAGGCGCTTCGTCTGCTACCCGTACCGCGTCGTCTGGCGCTTCGAGGAGCCTTCGGAGGAGCCACTCAAGGTCCTTATCTCCGTCCCCAAGCGGTTGATCCGCCATGCGGTGGACCGCAATACGATCAAGCGTCGCACCCGAGAGGCGTGGCGACTGCAGAAGGGTCCCCTGAGGACGCTTGCGGAGGAGCGCCAGGGTACCCTGCTGGTCGGTCTGCTCTACATCGGTGATCACGTATCCCGCTCGGAGCGACTCTCTGCAGCTGTATCGAAGTCCATCGGACGGCTCTGCGAGGAGATGAAGAATGGTCCTGCCCTATGAGTCTCAAGTCTGTCATACAGAGCATCGGTGCCTTCGTCGGCAAGTTGCTGATCCTGCCGATCCGCTTTTACCAGAAGTATATCAGCCCTCACACGCCACCCGCCTGTCGCTTCACTCCCACCTGTAGCCAGTATGCGATCGAGGCGATCCGGAAGCATGGTCCGATCAAGGGTCTTCTCTTGGCCATCTGGCGCCTTCTGCGGTGCAATCCCTGGGGCGGCAGTGGCTATGATCCGGTGCCTTGAGACTCCTTGACTTCCACACCCACCTGCCCAATATCGAGCGCTACCGCGGTGACTCCTCAGTCATCGCGGTTCGCTCGCTTATGCCGGACGAGGAGCTCGATGATCGATCGAACCACTTCACTATCGGGATCCACCCGATGGATAAGCAGCGGTACGCCGACCCGGAGGGTCTGCTCCTCAGGCGGATCGATGAGCTGGGCGAGCGATTTCTCGGCATCGGAGAGTGTGGATGGGATCGTCGATCGCAGCGCTCTATGGAGGAGCAGACCGCCCTCGTGCGATGCCATATAGCCCTTGCAGATCAGCTCTCTTGCCCCCTTGTCCTTCACGTGGTAGGCGGGTGGCACCTCCTGCTGCGAGAGCGGCGATCACACCCCGAGGGCATCTGGGTGGTGCACGGATTTAGGGGTAAGCCGGCACTTCTGCGACAGCTGGAGGAGGCGCAGATACAGGTCAGCCTCCATCCTTTGTACCGCTGGGATGTGGTGCCAAAACGGCCTTTTTTTATAGAGACCGATGAGAGCGACCTCCCGCTCCGGGAGATCTATAGTCGAGTGGCGAAGCAGCTCGGCGAGCCGTTAACTGAGCTTAGTCAGAGGATCCTCTCCTCATACAGTAGGCTCCTGACCTCAGATAGGTGATACCGCATCGTCAGGCTCATTTCTCCCTCACCTCTGCCTGTAGTCTCGGAGGATGAGGTCAGCGGTGGCAGCGGGAGTCTCCGCGGGTGTGATCCGCGTAATGGTCAGCCCGCGCCGCTCCATACCTCGGATCCAAGTCATCTGTCGCTTGGCAAACTGGTGTATCGCCACCTCCAGGCACTGCTCCATCTCATCGTAGGTGAGCTTACCGGTGACGTAGTCGGTGACGTAGCGATACTCCAGTCCGTAGTAGGTGAGCTGCTCGGGGCGAAGGTGCTTCAGAAGCCCCTCCACCTCCTCCACCATCCCCTCACGAAGTCTCTTCCTGAGCCGCTCCGTGATCCGCCCCCGGCGGGTCTCTCGAGAGATGTCGAGGCAGTAGATCGGTCCCTCCAGTGGGGGACGGTCGAGGTATCGCTCACCATGGTCGCGGAAGTAGAGCGCCACCTCTATCGCCCGCTCCATCCGTCGTCTATTCTCCGGATCCTTCAGCTCCTCCAGCGCACCCAGCTGCTCCGCCCTCTCGCGAAGCGCATTGAGGCTCAGCCGGCCCAGCTCCTCCCTCAGCGCCTCATCCCGGGGGACATCGGGCAGGTGGTACCCTCGGAGTGCAGCCTCCACGTAGAGGCCTGAGCCTCCGCAAAGGATCCGTGGAGTACCCTCCGGCAGGGACTGCCATACCCGGTCAAAGTCCTCTAAGTACTGATAGAGGCTGTAGTGGTCACCCGCCTCGGCAATATCAATGAGGTAGTAGGGGACCGGTTCCCCATCCACCACATAGTCCTCCAGATCCTTCCCCGTCCCGAGATCCATACCCCGATAGACCTGACGAGAGTCGCCACTGAGCACCACCCCGCCCACTCGGTGAGCAAGGTGTGCTGCCACCGGGGTCTTCCCGGAGGCTGTCGGCCCGATGATCGTCAGCAGCTCAGCCACTGAGTCGCTTACTTGCTCAGCGAGGCGAGTAGGCTGTCGGGGTACGTCCCGTCCTCGTGGAGGCGAGCAAATTTCTTGACCACCTCGGGACGATCCTCAGCGTAGGTGACGCCAAACCACCGTGCCGGCGTATCCAGCACCTTGCAGGTCGCCTTTCCCTCGTGTACGAGGTCATTCACCACCGTGGGGATATAAAATTCAGCCTTCGGTTTCTCCAAGTTGGCATCAAGGAACTTCCGGAACGCCTCCTGGCTGTGAGCGAAGTAGTCGGGTGTGAAGCCCCACATATTCATCGATACCGGGGTATTCTCCTCCAGCTCGACCTCCGTCCCACTCTCGTCCTTGAAGGTTATCCGTCCCTCGTCATTGCGTGCGATGCTGGTCCGCTCCACTACCTCAGCGAGGTAGCCGCGGTCATCTGTGACACAGACACCGCGAGATACGGTGCCGCTCTCACTGAGGGTATTGCCACAGCGGTAGCCCACCATGGCATACTCACCCTCCTTCCCCTCCACGCTGCGGAGGAAGTCTGCCAGTGCCTCGAAGCTCTCACGACCATAGAAGTCGTCCGCATTGATCACCGCAAAGGGCTCGTGGATCACCTCCTCACCCATCATCACGGCATGGTTGGTACCCCAGGGCTTAGTCCGCTCCTCGGGGACCTTGTAGGAGTAGGGGATCTTGTCCACGCTCTGGAAGACCAGCTCTACCGGGATCAGCCGGTCGTACTTGGAGACGATCTTCTCCCTAAACGCCTGCTCGAAGTCCCTGCGGATGACGAAGACCACCTTGCCAAATCCTGCTTGGATGGCGTCATAGATAGAGTAGTCCATAATGGTCTCCCCGTGGGGGCCGAGACCGTCGATCTGTTTCAGACCTCCATAGCGGGAGCCCATGCCTGCAGCGAGTACAAATAATGTCGGTTTCATTGATAAGAGTTTTACCTGATTGATACTTTTCTTTCCCCCAAAGGTACCCATTTCCCCGCAAGCCACCCCCATGCTAGCCATCGCTTACACATCCGGTCTTTATAGAGATCAATTGCATTCGGGAAGGGTTTCATACAGGTCACACCTGACTCCCAAGCCCTCATTATTTTGGAGAAATAGATAAAATAGTACCTTCAGTGTCATCAGGGCGGGTGTCAATAGGAGACTTCGCTCAAGCTACAGTAGAAAAGAATTCTTATGGACGCGTCAATAGCCGAAGAGAGAGCCCGAAGAACCGCTCAGTGGGAGGAGAAGCACGGAAAGAAGCTCAGAGAGCTGACCCGAGCCGAGTGGATCGAGGCGATGATGGAAATCGGAACCATGACCAGACAGGAGGCAGAGGACTACTTGAATTATTTGATAATGAACCGGTAGAAAAAGGACTCTGCTCCCAATCCCAAGGAGCAAATCTCATCAGGGGAAGTGTGGAGGTCGTTGACCCTACGGTGTGTTTATCTGACAAGTAGAGGAGCGTCCCTGATGATCGGCTGATCATCGGGGGCGCTCCTTGTGTATATGGAGGATTACTTGCCGAGCGTCAGTCCATCGCCTTGCTTGTAGAGGGGCGGGAGGTCGACAGAGAGCTTGCCGGAGACGGGGCGCTCGCCTGTCAGCGCCCGCCCCATGGCGCGCATCCCTTCCGGCCGAGTGTCGTAGGCAAAGCCGACAGCGGTCGCCGCCTTCATCGCGTCCATATAGTCGAGGGCGGTGTAGGGTGAGGTGTGGAAGAGGAGAACGCTCTTCGTCTCGCCGAGGAGCTTTGTCAGGTCCTTGCCGGGAGCGAAGCCCTTCCAGGTGACGGCGACCACCACCTTGTCGTACGAGCGGAGCTTGTCGAGGATTGCCCGACGGGTAGCGGAGCCGGTGGATCGACGGATCGTGTATCCATCGGTGTGAGCGATGCGGTTTATGGTGGAGCGAAGGAGCTCGGCTGAGTCATCGCCATAAGTGAGGAGAGCGACATGGTCCTCCTTATGGATCGGGAGGATGCCTTGCTCGCTCTTTACCAGAGTCATCGCCCCCTCGTAGATCCGCTCAAGGAGCTCCCGGGAGGCTCTTGGGTGGAGGTCACCATCGAGGTTCTTCGTCTCCAGCGGCTCACGGCTGTCGGCACCGAGGAGGTGTTTCCAGACGAGTACCTTGCGACAGCGACGGGTGATCTCTGCCTGGGAGAGGATCCCCTTGTCGACCGCTGCGGTCACGTCGTCAAGCGCCTGGAAGGGGTCCGTCGGTGCCACGAGGACATCGGCACCGGCGAGGAGCGTGGTGACGTAGATGCCCAGCTCTCCAGCGCCATTGACGATCCCCTTCATCCCCAAGCCGTCGGTAAAGATCAGCCCGCCGAAGCCCATCTCGTGCTGAAGCAGGTCGGTGACGACGGCAGGGATGGCACTGGTCGCCCTTGCTCCCGTGCCGAGCGCAGGGACGCTGAGGTGCCCCACCATCATGCCCCCGTAGCCCTCACGGATATAGGCGCGGAAGGGGGCCAGCTCCACCTGCTCCAACTGGGGGCGGCTACGACTGATCACCGGGAGGGTCTTGTGGGAGTCGGTGGAGGTGTCTCCATGGCCGGGGAAGTGCTTTGCTGTGGAGAGGAGACCATTATCCTCAAGTCCCTTGGCGTAGGCAAGTCCCATACGTATCACGAGGTCGGGCGAGGAGCCGAGGCTTCGGTTGCCGATGACAGGGTTGGCGGGGTTGCTATTGACGTCAAGGACGGGGGCAAAGTTGACGTGTATGCCGATGCGTCGAGCCTCGTCCGCTGTTGCCCGACCATACTCATACGCCAGTCGGGAGTCGTCGGTGGCGCCGAGGAGCATATTGCGGGGCCACTTCATCGAGTCGGAGAAGCGCATCGAGAGGCCCCACTCGCCATCCATGGCGACCAGCATCGGGATGCGTGCCTCACGGCGCATCCAGTTGGTGAGCCGGACCACATTCCTGGGGCTCCCCTTCTGCCAAAGGACGCAGCCAAACTCCCCCTCCAGCACCTGCCGGTGCCAATTGGCGAGCCCGGCCTTATCCACCCTAGGCCACGTCATCGGCATAATTAGCTGGGCCGCCTGCTGTCGGGGTGAGAGGGTTGCGAGGACGCTGTCGGCCCACGCCTCTGCGGCGGCCTTACGCTCCACGTCTCTCATCATCCTCGGCTCGACGACCTGAGCGCCTGCCATCAGTGGCAGCAACACCGCTGCCACTCCGTATAGTAATGCTTTCTTTCTCATCGGTATAGATTATCAAAATGTGCTGCAATTGAAGCGGCAGTCGGGGTAGAGGAGGTAGTGGGCACGCATGGCAATGTAGTCATGGAGGTCCGCCTGCCAGCTCTCTCGGATCACCTCGGGTGAGGCACCCGACTCCAGCTGTTGGCGGAGCGTGGGACTTCCCGCGAGGAGGTCAAAGAACTTCGGTCTGGTGATCAGACGGACGCCGGCAGCCTTGCTGCGGGCAGCGATGTCGGTGAGGATCTCCACATTGATCCCCGGCTCGATGGTATAGTCCGTGAGGTCGGGTCCGTAGCAGACTTTCCCCTCGTGCTTAGGAGAGTGCGCCCCGGCAATGCTCTGTGGGGTAAAGGTGTGGCAGCCCATCCGCCGGTCCGGGTAGCCGGTCTGCTCAAAGGGCTGCTCCGTGCCGCGTCCCTCGCTCCAGCAGGTCCCCTCAATGAAGCAGAGGGTGGGGTAGAGCAGCAGGGCGCGATCGCTCCGGAGGTTGGGGCTCGGACGGACGGGCAGGCTGTAGGGGTCGCCGTGCTTCCACCCGAGGAGGGTGACGATGGTCAGGTCTGCGGTGAGTCCCTCACCGAGCCATTCCTCACCATTGATCATCTGCCCCAGCTCGCCCATAGTGAGACCGTGGACAGCGGGGATGGGGAGCATCCCGACGAAGGAGCGGTACTTCATGTCCCTTAGCACAGGACCATCGACCGCATCGTGGGGATTGGGGCGGTCGAGGATGATGATCGGGGTGCCGGTCTCAGCGCAGGTCTGCATAACGTAGTAGAGGGTGCTGATGTAGGTGAAGAAGCGTACCCCTACGTCCTGCAGGTCAAAGAGGATCACATCCAGCCCGGCGAAGTCCTCAGCGGTAGGCTTGCGGTGCTTGCCGTAGAGTGAGATGACCGGCAGGCCGGAGACCGGGTCCGTGGCGGAGTCGACCTTTGCCCCCGCATCGGCCATGGCGCGGAAGCCATGCTCGGGGGAGAAAAGGCGCTTCACCTTGACCTCGTGAGCTATCAGGGCATCGAGGAGAAAGGTGTGGGCTGAGTCAGTCTGCACAGCCGCCTGATTGGCGACCAGTCCCACGCTCCTCCCCTCGGTGAGGCGGACGATCTCGTCCATCCGGTCGGCACCCACCTGCAGCTGTGCTGAGGCAGAGAGCGCGGGGAGTAGAAGCAGCAGGGCGAGGGCGATGGATTGTCTTACTGTCATAGGTGGGGAGAAATCATTTAGCTGTAGGTACAAAGGCTTGGTCCATATGAGAGATTTCTAATACCGATATTAGCTCCGTCTAATATCGGTAAAAGGATTTTCTTTTAGCGGTATTAGATTTCTCTAATACCGATATTAGCTCCGTCTGTCTTCTCCTGAAATTAGTTGACATGGTCGAGGGTTGTTTTCCTTTTCATCATCACTTGGCATACTTGTCCATAACGGCGCGTACCGAGCCCGCCTCGAGGAGCTCTGCCTGAGCCCGGTCGTGGGACCAGCCGTAGTAGTCCATCAGCATACGGGTGCCACGCTCGACTAATTTCTTATTACTCAGCTGCATGTCGACCATGCGATTGCCCTCCACGCGACCCATATGGATCATGAGGGAGCTGGAGATCATATTGAGCACCATCTTCTGCGCCGTGCCACTCTTCATACGGGAGCTGCCGGTGACGTACTCCGGCCCGACGATGGTGACGATGGGGTGCTTGGCGGTGAGGGCGATGGGAGAGCCGGGGTTGGAGGTGATGCCTCCGGTGACCAGTCCCCTGCGATTGGCTTCCCTGAGCCCGCCGAGGACGTAGGGGGTGGTGCCGCTGGCGGCGATGCCGATGACGGAGTCTGCCTCGCTGATGTCGTAGGCGGACATATCCGCCCAGGCTTGGTCAGCGATGTCCTCCGCATTCTCCACCGGGTGGCGGAGGGCGTAGTCGCCACCTGCGATCAGGCCGATGAAGAGCGTCGGTGGCATACCATAGGTGGGCGGGATCTCGGAGGCATCGAGGACGCCAAGACGCCCGCTGGTGCCGGCACCGATGTAGAAGACCCTCCCGCCTCGCTCCATACGTGGCAGGATGTCGTCTACGAGGTCGGCGATGGCGGGGATCACCTCCTGGACTGCGTCGGCGATCTTGTGGTCCTCGCGGTTGATGTCCGTGAGCAGCTCGAGCGTACTCTTCTCCTCTAAGTGGTCGTAGAGGGAGGCGGACTCGGTGATATTGGTGAAGTCGGTACTCATCTCTTGATCGTGTGGTAGCGGACCAGCCCCTCCATAGGTGCGGAGAGGATCTGACCCAGATGTATGCCCTCAGCCTCTGCTGCCTCCTTGAGGACCGCGTGGAAGTTGTGTGCAATGGAGCCGACGAAGTGTACCGGCGTGGTCTCCCAGCCGTCGTAGAGCTTCACATTTCTCCTAAAGAAGGAGCGGAAGCACTCCAGCGCCATCGTCCGGACCTCGGGCACGTCAATCTGCTTGCGGATGAAGGGGGCGAGTGAGGCGAGGAAGCGACTGGGCTGCGACTCCTTGTAGACCCGCTCGAGAACGGTGGCTGTGGTGATCTCGGGGTAGGTCTCCTCGAAGTCTCTCACGACGCTCTCCGGGAGTAGCCCCTTGAGGAGGTCGGCGATGAAGTGCTTGCCGAGGACCGCCCCACTGCCCTCGTCACCGAGGATGTAGCCGAGCGGAGGGACGTTGGCTACGATCGTCTCGCCATCGTAGCGACAGGAGTTGGCGCCGGTACCGAGGATGCAGGCGATGCCCGGCTCGTGACCGCAGAGGGCGCGGGCGGCACCGAGCATATCTGTCATCACCATCACCTCGCCCACCAGGAGACTGCCGATAGCCTGGCGGATCATCGGTTGCTTCTCATCCCTCGCACCGGAGCCGTAGAAGTAGATCCTCGTGAAGCAGTCCACGGGGAGCATCGGCAGGAGACGCGTCCGGATCTCCTCCTGGATCTCCTCCTGGGTGACGAAGTAGGGGTTGAGCCCCTTGGTGTAGGCGTGTGCCACCACCTCTCCCTTCAGGTCATCCATAGCGGTCCACTCCGTCTTGGTGGAGCCACTGTCAGCGATAAGTATCATAGCTTGACGAATGTCTTTTTCTTGTATAGCATATAGGCGATGAGCCAATGGATCTCTAAGAATACCAGAGAGTAGGTGAGGGAGGCGAGGAGCGCATTGGCGCCAAAAGGGCGGAAGAAGGCGAGGATCCGTCCCTTGACCTGCTCCGTGCTCATGCCTTCGCTGCCTTATGGCTACAGATCAGGAGCCCCAGCATCGTGAAGAGGGCGTTGATGATCAGGATCTCGTAGCTGAAGTGGTAGCCGCCGAACCACTCTACAGAGTGTCTGTCGAGGATGTAGCAGAGGATCGGCGACAGGATCACCACGATGGGGATCAGCCGGTCGCGCACCCGTCGTCCGGAGATGATGCCGAAGGTGAAGAGTCCCAGCAACGGTCCGTAGGTGTAGCTGGCGAGGACGTAGACGGCATTGATCACCGAGGTATTATTGAGTATCTCGAAGACGATGATGCAGAGACCCATCAGCAGCGCCATCCCCACGTGGACCCACTTGCGGGTCTTCTCGAGGCGCTTTTCCTCTTTTTCCTTAGCCCCCAGGATGTCGATGGTGAAGGAGGTGGTGAGTGCGGTCAGCGCAGAGCCGGCTGCGGGGAAGGCTGCCGCCACGAGGCCGATGATGAAGAGGATCCCGACGACCTCAGGGAAGAAGTCTCCCGTCGCGAGGAAGGGGAAGACCTGGTCACTGCTCTCCGGGAGCCGGATGCCCATCTGCTCCGCGTAGGTGTAGAGCAGCACCCCAAGCATGAGGAAGAGGGCGATGACGAAGAATTGGAAGACCGAGCTGACGATCATATTTCGTCGCGCCTCCGTGTCGCTCTTGCAGCTCAGGTTGCGCTGCATCATATCCTGGTCCAGCCCGGTCGTCGCCACCATCGTGAAGGCACCGGCGAGGAATTGCTTCCAGAAGAAGCGCTTGTCATTGATGTCATCGAAGAAGAATACCTGCGACATCCGACTCTCCCGGATCGTCGTCACCACACCACCGAAGTCGAGCCCCAGCCCCTTGGCGATGAAGACGATCGAGAGGACGACGGAGGCGACGAGGCAGATCGTCTTGAGCACATCGACGCTGACAATGCTCTTTACCCCGCCGAAGAAGGTGTAGATCCAGACAAAGAGGACCGTCATCAGGACATTGAGGAGGAAGGGTAGCCCCAGCGGGTCAAAGACCAGTAGCTGCATCGTCAGCACGACGAGGAAAATACGCACCGAGGCACCGAGCATCTTGGAGACAAAGAAGAGCCACGCTCCGGTCTTATAGCTCGTCATCCCGAAGCGATCCCGCAGGTACTCGTAGATGGAGAAGAGCTTGATGCGGTAGAAGAGTGGCACGAGCACAAAGGCGATCAGCGCCTGTCCCACGATGAAGCCAAGCGCCATCTGCAGGTAGGCCATGCTGCTACCGGAGACCATCCCCGGGACGGAGACAAAGGTGACGCCACTGATGCCTGAGCCGATCATCGCTATCGCGACGATCATCCAGTTATTGGACCGGTTCCCAATGAAAAATCCCGCATTGTCCGCCTCGTGACCCGCCCTATAGGAGACGATGAACATAAGGAGGAAGTAGCCCAGTGTCAGACCAAGTACTAAGTAAGGTGACATAGTGTGGTGGCTTAAGGTTGGTGTCAATCTCTCCCCGAGTGATGCCCGAGTGACGATCGGTGGTGTACTATTAGTGAGGACCTATGCTATTGGTCCCACTAACAGATCCCTATGGCGAAGGTCTGCTCTGTCGACTTGCCGATACAGTCGCCCTGCGACTTCTGTCCGGTAAATCAAGTATATCGGCTTATCCGGGTGCTAAGATAGCTAGAGTTTTTGAATTGCAAATACTAAAATAATATTCTTGTCCGAGCGACTGAGAAGTTTCCGGCTTTATCAAATTGTTCCGAGGTTTGTAAGTATTTTCGGAATGGTCTAGGCTGGTTAGACTGAGAAACCTACAGCACTTGAATGAGAAGGGTGTGTGTTTTCACCCCAGGCTCATCGGATAAAAGGTTTGGGCAATGATTATTTGCTACATTTGTGGGAGATGTGGGGCGGGTCACTAATGTAATATGGTGTAGATACTACTATGGAGATAGCAATCATAGGTACCGGCTACGTCGGTCTGGTGACGGGGACCTGCTTTGCAGAGATGGGGGTCCACGTCCACTGCGTCGATACGGATGCCACTAAGATAGAGCGCCTCAGAGGTGGCGAGATCCCGATCTATGAGCCGGGGCTGGACGAGATGGTTCGTCGCAATACAGAGGAGGGACGTCTCTCCTTCCACACCGATCTCGCGGAGTGCATCGACGACGTGGAGATCGTCTTCATCGCTGTCGGTACGCCTCCCACGGCGAGCGGGGATGCGGACCTGAAGTATGTCCGTGCCGTCGCTCAGCAGCTGGGGCAGCTGATCCGTAAGGATATGCTCGTGGTGACGAAGAGCACCGTGCCGGTAGGGACCAGCCCCAGGGTAATGGCCGAGATCCGGAAGGGACTGGAGGCGCGCGGCTTGACCGATCTCAGGGTCGAGGTGGCTAATAATCCGGAGTTCCTCAAGGAGGGCAATGCGATCAAGGACTTTATGAGCCCCGACCGGGTCGTGATAGGTCTGGAGAGTGACTGGGCGAAGGAGCTACTGACGAGACTTTATCGCCCCTTCTTGATCCGAAACTTCAGGGTCCTCTTTATGGACATACCAAGCTCAGAGCTGACAAAGTATGCGAGCAATGCGATGCTGGCCACGAGGATCAGCTTTATGAATCAGCTTGCCAACCTTGCCGATAAACTGGGTGCCGATGTGGATATGATCCGTCAGGGGATGGGTGCCGACCACAGGATCGGCTCTGCCTTCCTCTACGCCGGTAGCGGCTACGGAGGCTCCTGCTTCCCTAAGGATGTGCAGGCGCTTGCCAAGACCGGAGAGGAGGAGGGGGTCCCGATGACCATCGTCGAAGAGGTGCATCGGGTCAATGAAGCTCAGAAGAGGATCCCCTACGAGAAACTCACCCGCCTGACCGGTAGCGACCTGAGGGGTAAGCGGATCGCCGTCTGGGGGCTGGCCTTTAAGCCCGAGACGGACGACATGAGGGAGGCGACCTCTATCGTGGTGATCCGTCAGCTCATCGAGGCTGGAGCGGAAGTGGTCGCCTGCGACCCTATTGCGATCGAGACAGCTAAGCGAGTGCTCCCGGACGGGGTGGAGTACACAAAGGATCTCTATCGATCGGTCGAGGGGGCGGATGCGCTGCTGCTCTTGACGGAGTGGAAGATCTTCCGGCTCCCCAATTGGTCCCGGATCAAGGAGCTGATGAGGGGAGACGTGGTGATCGACGGACGTAATATCTACGATGCCTCCGAGATAAAGAGACTGGGTCTCCGGTACGATGGCATCGGTAGGAGGTAAACTATGCACGCCTATATATAATGAGTGAGATGATCATCCGAAGCATCCTGGACACGGACCTCTATAAGTTTACGACCGGGTATGCGTATATGAAGCTTTTCCCTAGAGCGTGGGGAAGGTTTGAGTTCGTCGACCGCAACGACCTGGTCTATCCTGATGGCTTCGCTGAGAGCCTGCGGCAGGAGATCGTACGGATGAGTGAGCTGCGACTGACTCGTGAGGAGGCGGACTTCCTCCGACAGGAGTGCCCCTACCTGCCACCCCTTTATATCGATTACCTCAAGGGCTACACCTACGACCCTGAGGAGGTGACGATCGAGCAGGATGCTGAGGGACACCTCCACATATCGGCTGAGGGGTTGCTCTATCGCATCACGCTCTGGGAGACGCCGATCCTCGCTATGGTATCGGAGCTCTACTACCGGGAGACCGGTCAGCATCCCGACCTGGAGCTGACGCGCTCCAAGGCGCTCGAGAAGGCTCAGGCCATGCAAGAGCACGGGCTGCAGGTGAGTCTCTTCGGCATGCGGCGACGCTTCAGCAGCGAGGTGGAGGATCTGGTGACACGGATCCTCTGTGAGCATGGGGGGAAGTACTTCTTCGGCACCAGCAATGTCTACTACGCAATGAAGCACGGCATACGCGTCACCGGGACCCATCCGCACGAGTGGGTGCAGTTTCACGCGGCAATCTACGGCTACAAGATGGCCAATTATATGGCTATGGAGGACTGGATCGATGTCTATGACGGAGACCTCGGCACGGTGCTCACCGACACCTTCACGACCGACGTTTTTCTCCAAAACTTCTCGAAGAAGCATGCAGCACTCTTTACCTCCCTCCGTCAGGACAGCGGTGACCCTCAGACCTTCACTGACAAGGTGCTGGCGAAGTACCGGGAGTTGCGGATAGATCCTAAGACGAAGTATCTCGTCTTCTCCGACGCCCTCGACGTGGATAAGGCTGCTACGATCAAGGAGTACTGTGGTGGCAAGATCAGGGCCACCTTCGGGATAGGGACCAACCTGACCAACGATGTTGGTCACGGGATCAAGCCGATGAATATCGTGATGAAGCTCTTTGCCTGCAAGCTCGACGAGAAGATGCCGTGGCAGGACACCATCAAGCTCTCCGACTCGGTCGGAAAGCATACCGGTGAGCCGGAGGAGATCGATCTGGCCATGCGAGTATTACGTATCGAGGAATAAGAGAAAATGAACATAGATAAGGAACTCGACCAGCTGGTCGAGATTATAGGAGATGAGGTGAAGCAGCTTGCCGCTCGCGAGCCGCACGGTCTCTATGAGCCGATCCGGTACATCCTCTCACAGGGAGGGAAGCGTCTCCGGCCGCTCCTCGCGCTACTGACGTACCGCGCCTTCCGTCCCGAGGGTGATGTGGAGGAGGTGGCACCGGTGATGAGGGCTGTGGAGACCTTCCACAACTTCACCCTCATCCACGATGACATCATGGACGATGCACCGATGCGTCGCGGGGAGCCCACGGTCTATAAGAAGTGGGGCGCCAATGTAGGGATCCTCTCCGGCGATGCGATGCTGGTGGAGGCATACCGCTGCTTGGAGTCGATCCGCCCGGAGTGCTTGGGTCAGATCTTCTCCCTCTTCAATACGATGGCCGATGCGATCTGTCGCGGGCAGCAGTATGACCTCGAGTTTGAGACCACGCCACTTTCTGCACTATCTATAGGGAGCTACCTCCGGATGATCAGCCTCAAGACCTCGGCCCTCTTCCGCGGAAGTATGGTGATGGGGGCGACCGTCGCCGGTGCCTCGGTCGAGGATCGGGAGCATATCGCCCGTGTAGCGGAGCTGATGGGGCTCGCCTTCCAGATCATGGACGACTACCTCGATGTCTACGGCGAGGCGAAGTTTGGCAAGCGTAAGGGGGGAGACATTATAGATAGGAAAAAGACTTGGCTCCTACTTCGCCTCTACGAGTGCGACCCGAAGCGCGCGGAGGAGGCGCTTGCCATCGAGCGTGAAACGGACCGGATAGCGTCTGTGACCAATCTCTACGAGCAGTGGAATATCCACGCTGAGGCGCTGAAGCAGGTCGACCAATACACTGAGGATGCTCTCGAGGAGCTGCGCGCCCTCTCTGTCGATACCTCGGCACTCGAGCATATTATCTCCACGCTGACCGGGAGAGCCGTCTGATGTATCCGCTCATCGATACGCACGCTCACCTATACTCGGAGGAGTTTGACAACGATCGCCCTGAGGTGATCCGTCGCTGTCGGGAGGCGGGTCTCGCTGCGGTCCTGCTTCCCAATACCTCACGCGAGTACATTGCACGCCTGAGGGAGATGGTGGCTATGGCACCGGACCTCTTCCTCCCCATGATCGGTCTTGAGCCCACCGATGTGGGCGAGGACTGGGAGGAGCAGCTGGATGCGCTCGAGAGGGAGCTACGAACTAGCCCGGGGTACTACCGGAGCATCGGTGAGATCGGGCTGGACTACTACTGGAGCATAGAGTGGAGGGAGCAGATGATCGAAGCCTTCCGTCGACAGGTGGAGTGGGCGAGGGAACTCAACCTGCCGATGAGTATGCACACGCGTGCTGCCGTGCCGGAGGCTGTGGAGCTCCTGCGGGAGTGGGGGCTTGAGGGGCTGCGGGGTGTCTTTCACTCCTTCTCCGAGTCAGAGGAGGATCTGGAGGCGATCCTGAGCCTCGGGGAGCGATTTATGGTGGGGATCAATGGCATCGTTACCTTCCGCAACTCCCGACTCCGTGAGGTGATCAAGGGTCGCCTGCCGCTTTCTCGCCTCGTCGTGGAGACCGACAGCCCTTATCTCTCCCCGGAGCCAAAGAGAGGACGACGAAATGAGTCGTCTCACATCATCCATACTGTGAGGTGCTTAGCCGATATATACGAGGTTAGCGAGGAGGATATGCGGCATCAGCTTTTTGTCAATTCTCGTAAAATGTTTAATTTAGCACCTGTAACCGCTGATCCATAGGGCGAGTCAGGTCGAAGGACAAACTTTTTCGCCAAAAGCGCCCACTTTTTGGTGTGGTTGGAGGATTTAAGGTAGATTTGTACGATCGTTGAGTGATCGAGTAGCTCGGACAGTGGTCCGGAGCGTGCAGTCCGAGAGGGATAAATCACTGGAGGGGAGGAGATCATATATAATAATGGAGAGATGCTCGAGTGGCTGAAGAGGCACGCCTGGAAAGCGTGTAAACGTCAAAAGCGTTTCGAGGGTTCGAATCCCTCTCTCTCCGCAAAAGGGGGTATCCTTGCTACAGAATTAGGCAGAGGAGACTAACCGAAAGTACCTCGTCAGGGCTGAATGTAAGCGAAACCACCTAAAGATATTGTTTTACCAAAAATCACTAATCTTAAAAAGAACTTACAATGAAAAGATTTCTAGTAAGCATCGCCTTGGCCGGTCTTATGACGGTGGGGTTTGCCGGTGCATCTTTTGCACAGGACGAGGCTACGACCGAGCCTGCGGTTACCGAGCAGGCAGCTCCCGCTGTAACTGAGGCTGAGACTCCCGCTACGGAAGTACCTGTGGCTGCTGAGAGTGAGGGTTTCCACCAGGCACTTAAGACTAAGTTTATCGAGGGTGGTCCTGGCTTTATGGCCATCATCTCTCTCGTTATGATCCTCGGTCTGGCATTCTGCCTCGAGCGTATCATCTACCTGAATCTTGCCGATACCAATAGCAAGAAGCTCCTCGATGAGATCCGTGCCGCCCTCGATCGTGGTGACGTCAATGGCGCCCTCGCTATCGCTCGTGACACTCGTGGTCCTATCGCCTCTATCGCTTACCAGTCCCTCCTCCGTATCGACCAGGGTCCTGAGGCTGTAGAGCGCGCTATCACCGCCTATGGTGGTGTACAGGCCAGCCTCCTCGAGAAGAACATGTCTTGGATCACCCTCTTCATCGCCCTCGCACCGTCACTCGGATTCTTCGGAACGGTGATCGGTCTTGTACAGGCCTTCGATACGATCGAGCAGGTCGGTGATATCAGCCCTACGGTCGTTGCCGGTGGTATGAAGGTCGCCCTGATCACCACCATCTACGGTCTTATCGTAGCGATGATCCTCCAGGTGCTTTACAACTATATCCTCTCTCGCTATGAGAGCATCCTGAGTGATATGGAGGACGCCTCCATCACCCTCGTGGATTACATGATCGATTTCACAAGCAAGCGCGGAGTACAGCATCGTATCTAAACCATCATGGCAGTAAAGAAAATTCGTAAAATATCGAGCACTGTCCTGATCGTTCTGGCTCTCATCGGCGTCGTGGCCTTTGGCATGACCGTCTTCGGCGGTTACATCGACCCTAATGCTGAGTACCCCGAGCCCATCTACACCAATGTACTCCTCTACACGGTGTATGGTATGACCGCTCTTGCCGTCTTGGCAATGATTGTCTTCGGAATCATCGGATTTGCTCAGTCCTTTAAGACCAATCCTAAGGCAGCTCTCAGCGGCCTCGGTGCGCTCGTGGGACTGATAGTGCTCATGGTCATTGCCTACTTCGTGGGTAGTGATGCTCCACTTCGCGTGGGTGTGGATGCTCAGCAATTCAACACCCCGTCTTGGCTGAAGCTGGCTGATATGTGCATGTTTACCATCTATGCACTCATTGTGATTAACGTCCTCGCACTGGTCGTGACCTCGTTCATGTCTGCAGGACCCAAGCAGCACGCATCAGCATCTGAGAAGAAGGCTTAAGTAACATCGTAAAAGAACAATACTATGGCAGGAAAATCAAAGAAGGTGCCCGGCATCAATGGGTCCTCGACTGCGGATATTTCTTTTATCATGCTACTTTTCTTCCTTCTGACCACCTCTATGGGATCAGATAAGGGTATCGCTCGTCAGCTGCCCCCTGCACCCACCGAGGATCAGCAGGACGTCATGATCGACGTCAATAGGCGTAACATGCTGCGCGTACTGGTGAATAGTAATGGTCAGATCCTTGCCAATGGCGAGGTGATGACGATCGAAAAGCTCAAGCAGAAGGTGAAGGACTTCGTGCTTAATCCCACGAACGACCCGACCCTCCCCGAGCTGACTCCGGAGGAATTCCCCTACATTGGACAGCAGATGGTGACGAAGAATCACGTCATCTCTCTGACCAATAACGTGGATACCAAGTACTCCGACTATATCGCAGTGCAAAACATCCTCACAAAGGCTTACAATGAGCTGCGTGATGAGATGGCGCAGAAGCAATGGAACAAGCACTTTGAGGATCTTCCCAAGGAGTACCAGGAGGTACTCGTGGATCGCTTCCCGCAGAAGATCTCTGAGGCTGAACCACGTGAGTACGGCTCGCAGAAGAAATAATCTTGAGCAGAACTAAAGAAGTAGTATGAGTAGATTTACCAAAAAAGGTGAGAAAGAAGTTCCTGAGCTGAACACAATGTCGCTCCCGGACCTGATCTTCTCTCTGCTGTTCTTCTTCATGATCGTCACCACCGCACGTGAGGTGACCCTGAAGGTGCAGCTACGTCTCCCCAAGGCTACCGAACTTACCAAGCTCGAGAGAAAGTCTTTGGCCACCTTCCTCTACATGGGTGTTCCGCTGAAGCAGTACCAAGCCAAGTATGGTACGGAGGCTGCTATCCAGCTTAATGATAAGTTTGCATCGCCTAATGATATCTTTGACTTCATCGCACAGGAGAAGAACTCCATGTCTGAGGCTGACGCCCAGTACATGACGACGATCCTGAAGATCGATGGAGACACAAAGATGGGTATCGTAACAGAAGTCAAGCAGAAGTTGCGTGAAGCTAACGCACTTAAGATATTCTACTCCAGTGTACCTGATACTGAGCTAGCTCAGTAAGGGCATATGGAGCCGCCGGAGCCAGTCTTCGGTCAGATAATTAGTCTTACAGCAGGGATCTCTCTTCGCCGAGAGGTCCCTGCTTTTTTTGTGCCTTTTTTTCCAGTCCCAGCAGGGCTTTCGGATGTGCGGACTGAGACAATCCTAATACCGATATTAGAGATCACTAATATCGGTATTAGTCTTCTCTAATATCGGTATTAGATTTCTCTTGTAGGGGTCGTACTTGTCAGCCCTGGACCTTAGGCAATTGGCTCCCTGGCTAATTCGCATTTTGATGTGCTGGGACGGGAGGGGAAAAGAGATTACCTTTGTTGAGGAGACAATGGATAATAGATGAGGAAGTTGTTAAGAGGCTATGGAAACAGCAGAGATAAGGGAGCTGGTATCGGCATTTGTTCCGGAGGAGATCCTTCGCGACTTTGAGCTGAGAGAGGTGAAAAAGGAGTGCGGGGTCTACCGACTCTATATGGACGAGAAGGACGATGAGAGCCATTATCCTCCGGAGCTGACGGAAGCCAAGGAGGTGGTCCGATGTGGCTACATGAATCCCTGCGAGATCCAGACTTTTCCCATAGCCGGTCGCGAGGCATTCATCTACATACGCCGCCGGCGGTGGAAGGAGAAGGGTGGTCGAGAGTCCTTTTTCAACACCTATAAGTACACGATCGAAGGGATCAAATGCACACCGAAGTTCGGTGCTTTTTTAAAAGAAATTGGTCGAGGGGAAGCCGATAAGCATTGGTAATATCGCCTATGTCCTCGGGACGGATGCGAAGCGTCTTGACCGGTGGTACAAGGATTACCTGAGTGGTTTTCGTGAGGCAGAGCGGGACGGCAGGATCGGTCAAGACGACATCGAGGTCCGGCGAGAGGGAGGACGAGAAAAGATAAGGGTGCCGATCCTCAAGGAGTCAAACGTAGGCTCCTATATGGCAATCGACGAGAAGACGATCGACGGCGTCTGCTACACGATCATCAGCAACCGAGAGACGAACAAGATCGCACTGATGGCGGATACACTCAGGACCTCTGAGCTTCAGCAGATCCTATCAAGGTTTGCGGTCAAGACCAAAATGGAGGTCAGGAGTGTGACTCGGGACATGGCTCCGAATTACGACTGGCTGGCGAGGACGACCTTTCCCAACGCATATCAGGTGGCGGACAAGTTTCACGTCCTCCGTGAAATCCTTGAGCAACTCCAGAGTGTCCGAATCCGCCACCGACAAGCGATCCTTGCTCTTGAGCGGAAGAAGAATAAGACGGTAAAAGAGAAGCTGACCCTGCAGGAAAAGTTCTCCAACGAAGACACTCTAAAGCAACTCCTACACCGCTCGAGAGGTCTCCTTTTCAAGCGCAAAACGGAGTGGACCGACGACCAAAAGGAGCGGGCGAAGATACTCTTTAAGCAATTCCCCGAGGTCGAAGAAGCCTACAAATACTGCCTGAAAATCCGGAAGTGGTACGAGCCGATCCGACCGCGGTACAGCGATCGGAAGTACAAGATAAAGGAGGCAGATCTTATGCTCATCACCAAGGAAGGGATGGAGAGTGAGGTGGAGGAGATACGCAATATCGCCAACTTCCTCAGGTCAAACTCCACCCCCATCCTGAGATACTTCTACCGCAGGGAGAGCAATGCCAAGGCGGAGGCTCTCAATCAAAATCTGCAGCGCTTTGTCAGCGTCAACTACGGAGCCAGAAACACCGACTTCTTTCTCTACCGAGTCGCCCTCCACTTCTCCTGACTCCCTCCCCTCAACCAAGGTGATCTCTCACCCCTCCCCGTCCCAGCACATCAAAATGCGAATTAGCCGGAGAGCCCCCCCCCTTTGGGGGTGAGGGCGGGGCCTCTCCCAAATCCTTCCCATTGGACAACAGGGGATTAGGACAGTCGGGCGGCAGCATTTGCATAGGCGTTTTCATCCCAATTGCCCGATGGGGACGAGCTGTATTGTAGGTCATAACGCTCGTCTCGACAGCTGACTTAGCTTGCTTAAAGTCAAGTAGTTCGGTGTCGTACAAGAAGTCGTTCTTCAGTGTCCCATTCAGCCGCTCTGCCATGGCATTATGGAGAGGATCTCCGGTCTGGGTCACGCTGGTTATGATACCATACTTCGCCTCTAACTCGGTCATTTCCTTTGAGATATACTGACATCCGCGGTCACTGTGGAAGATCAGTCCCGCAAGTGGATATCCGTGCTTTGTAAAGAAGTGTATGGACTGCTTTAGAGCATTGAGGGGACCCTCTGTCGAGAGGGTCTTGCGGAGGTCAAATCCGGTGATGATCCTGCTGTAGGCATCCATCGTAAGCGACAGATAGACAAAGCCTTCAGATGTCTTTACATAGGTGATGTCGGAGACCAAGAGACGGCAATTGTCAGGTGCGATGTACTTTGGGATCGTATTGACATGATCCTCAAAGCCATGATTCACAACCCCTCTTGTCGTCCGAGGAGGGCGCTTCTTCTTGGTCTCCCTCAAGAGCATGTTATTGGCATCCAGGAGCTTGGACAGCCAGTCTCGATCCACGGTGAAGATGTCACGGAAGTATTCATTTGACAGCTTGTGGAGTACGGTCACACCCGCCCTTGGCAGCCGCTCTCGCTGTCGTCTGCAAAAGTAGAGTACAGCGCTTGCTTTGGTGGACTCATCGTAGCCCTCTGTGGCGAGATGAGCAGCCTGAGCTCTTACTCTATTGTAGTAGTCCTTTCTGCTGACGCAGAGGTATTTGCAACACTTGCTTACACCGATTGAGCGACCGCTGATGTTCTTATCTTTCATCTCGCCCACTAGTCTGAATCGTTCTTTTTTTTTAGATCAATATGATACTTGGAGGACAGGTAGTCCAAGGACGCTTTTTTGATCGCGCACTCAATTTGTGCCTCTCGAAGTCTTACCTTAAGCTCCTCACACTCACGCTCTTTCTCGACAAGCTTACGCTCGATGTCGCTGATATTCTTACTCATAACCTGCTCTCTGATTTGTTTTGGGGTTGTGATCCCAAAGGTACTGATCCAGCGGGATATGGTTGTAATCGGCACATCGTGACGCTTACTTAGTGATGCAAGAGTCTCGCCCGTACATACCAATTCGCGCAAGACTTTTAATTTAAACTTGTCGTCGTAGCTCTTCTGTTTCAGACCCGTTTTTTGGCTCTTCCGAGAGGTTTCTCCCGACTTTTTCGCTTCATTCTTGTTGCTCATTTTTTCTCCTCTATGTGTGTACTTTTCTAGGACACTACATTACCTCAAGTCACATTGTGGGGTAAGGGGATATTGTAGGCAGAAGTAGGTGCTTCAAGTTCAAATCATCTGCAAATTCAGTAATGAGAGGACATGTAAACGCAATGAGGACGTTCAAGGGCTTAGTTGCGGATTTGAGGGTTAGGACTCATAAGCGTTAACTAGTAGACTACAAACCCACTGACTTTTTGCAAAAGCGCTAAAAATCAGTGGGTTGTTTTAGACTTTAATCTACCTCAGATGAATTACTAGTAATTATCAAGCAAATTTTCAATTGTGGTATCTGTAAACGTGCGCCAGATATGAAGATCTGTAGGCTTGTAATCATCATATAGTTGGCAAACATACTCTATTTCGAAAACCAAACGAAAATCGTTCTTGTCTTCTCCTAATTGCCCTTCTTTACGAGTACCAACTCTTGCAATCTTTATTAGATACAGGTCACGAATACCTTTACCTTTTAAGTAAGGCATAAAGTAGTATAACTTATTGAGCGCAACCGATGAAGGAAACTTCTCGCCTGTATAGTAAATCTTTGCTGACTGACTTAGATACTGCTCAAAGTTATCTTTCTTGACAAGACCAATAAGTACATTCTTAGTCCTATCAATGGTCGGTTTGCGTGAAGAGGCAACATATTCAGGTATAATATCCTCTCTTACCGTAAGGTTTTCGACGATATTATTGTCTTGATATTGCTCAAAGAGATCTAGAAAATTGAGTTGGGAATACTTTGTATTCTTCTCTGTCTTAACCTCTTTTATACCAAGAGTCTCACGGCTCAGACGTCTTCCCATAATCTTATGCCAAATAGAACGAGCCGTTTGAACTTCCTCCATGCTAAGCCCCATACCTTCATGAAGAATTATCCTGTCGGTATAGTCAAGAATCTTATCAGCAGATTTCTTCTTGCGAAGCATCTCGTCAATCTCTGCAAACAAGGTCTCATTTTCAATGCGATAAGGCATATAGATACCGCCAACTTCACTTGGCATCAGTTCAAGACATCCTCCACCGAAATTGCGACCCAGTATTTCTGCAAACGTAAATGATAGAGAATTATAGTAACTTGCTACAAATGCTTTCTTATTAACGCCTTCATTGATAAAAACTCGGTGCATGGTATCTGTTGTGTAAGCATTCGCATCGTTCAGCACAAATTTAGGATACTGGTTGTTGCGTCGAAGGAAGAACGCATCGGAAAGTTTAATAGATGGAATGATATACCATTCGTCACGTATTCCTGTTTTGTAACCTTTGTGTACCTCTCCCTTTTCTCCATTTTCAATGTAAGCCTTTATTCCATCGTTACCGTTCTCTTTTATTCCAGATGGGAAAACTAGGAGGTATGCCTTTGCTCCTAAAGCAACATTTGCTTGCCAATCTTTCTTTGTAAAGCAAAGACTGTTCACCTGTACACTTCTACCAACCATAGGTTTTGCAAACTCTTGGAGATTATAAAGCGTAACTATTGATTCAGGCACAGTAAAGTAGTCATTGGCACCAGTAGTGATGCCAACCTCAACTTTGGCATACGAAGAGATTGAAGGCATATTGTGTTTTACCTTCTCCAGCAATTCCAGCTCTTTCTTTTCAAGGAAATAGTATGTCCACTTGTCGGTATGGAAATCTATTTTCTTTGTGGGAAATTCCAATCTATGAGGATCGAGCGTAAGCAAGCCTTCAGCATCCTTGACTTCTATGTGTTCAATCAGATGCTTATTCGTTCCATTTTTTTCGCATAAAAGCAGAACAACTTCTTGCTGAATTTCCTCAAAAACAAGATTCTCAAAAGAGATGATATTTATCTTATTGAATTTTTTTGCAAGATAAAGTCTTAACTGTTGAGCATATTTGACCATAAGGAGTTCTGAAGGAATAACAAATCCCATCTTACCTGTATCAGTCAACAGTTGACTACTGCCTACCACAAAAGTAACCCAAGCATTCGTCAGCTTTGTCCTTTTTAACTTAGAACGCTTAAAGATTTCGTCTGCAAGTTTCTGTTGCGCAGGATCATAATACTGATAACGGATGAAAGGAGGATTACCTACCACCAAATTGAAACGCTTATTCGTGTCAAGACAGAAGCGATGAAAGTCAGCATTTATGACTTCGGAGTCATGCAAGGCTATAGCTCGTGCTTTTTCTGCTTCACCTGCTTCATATTCAACAGCGGTAACTCTTTTGTATAGCATATTATCGTTGGCCAGGCTTTCCAAAAATACACCGTCACCACAACTTGGTTCAAGTATGGAAGAATCGGTGCTGCCGTTAATTCCCCATTGCAGGATGAATTTGGCTATAGCTGGTGGTGTATAATAAGCACCTCTCAACTTTTGGTCAGTTGCATCTTCAATCAGCTGCATATTGTTCTTTAATCTTAGGAATTAATAATACTTCTTCATTAGTCATGCTGTAAAGCATATTGATGTCATTCTGTTGCTCTTGTTTTAGAAGTTCAAATTGACGTTGTAATGGAATAAGACTCCTGCGATTCTTTTGAGCCTTACTAATCTTATCGCCCAGTTCAATGAGTTCTCTTTGTCGGTTAGCAATACCATCGTGAGCTTTACGCTCATCGGGGTTTGTAAAATCTATCTCACGGATAGGTATTTGCTTTAATACCTTGGTGCCGCGAGCAATATAACCGCCACGGAAAATCTCCCCATAGAGTGACGTAAGCCATTCGCCCTGTATTGAACCTAATATAGCTTGTATGTAGTAGATTGAATACTGACTATCAGAAGGTACACTCACAAGACAATAACCAGCAGTACCACCAGATGATACTAAAGTACCCTTGTTGTCAATAGCATATTTATCTGATGTTTGAGCTAATACACCTACAATCATTTTTTCGGCTACCTCACACGCTTCAAGGCTTTGGTGTCTTCCGTACCGATACCATTCATTTGCAGTTGTCGGTTTTGGCTGAATATCCCTTTTGGAATTATCTAATACAGGTTTTGCTGCCATAAGGAAAGCATAGAAAAGAGGATATCGTTTCTGTATCGAAACAAGCGGAATCAACTGTAGATGTCCGTTACTATCCTTTTCGTATGGGAAGAATACACGAGCATTTGGCTGAAACGTACGATATGTACTCAATGCATCTATGCCCTGAGATGTCTTGTAATAGGGCTTTGTAACAACCTTTTCAACTTCATATTCATTACCGTCAAACGCCTTAAAGGTATATGTTGTACGAGTCTCTGATGTTGGCACAAAAACATAAACTTTATTGGCACTTGTCTGTATTCCGTTGAAAATATAATCATCACCTACAAGATCTCCAAGTGATTGTGTATTTGCTGTTACCGCATTAAGCAGAGGCAAAAGTTGATCAGTACACAAGACCCACGTTCCAGCATTGATAGCAGTCGATGGGCGATTGCAAAACTTATATGCATTAGCATTCTTGACTCGCCAACCGATGAAATCACTTACTTCTGAGTACTTGAAAGTATCATGGTGAGCTTTTTCTAATATCATAATACAAGTATATGTTGACTTGTCTGAAAATACCTGATGAGCACCAAATGAGGTCAAGATCTTAAGATAGGCATTGCTAGAAATCAGATTGCGAAGCTCCTTTGCTGCCCCAACTTTCATGAATTTACTTGGAACAATGTAACCTAAGCAACCATGCGGTTTCAGCAGATTCAATGCACGCTCAATGAAGAGGAAATACTTGTCGTATTGCTTATATGCACTTGTATATCTATTGCCTTTCTCATAGAGCTTTTTCTCCTTAGGAGTGAATGCCTTTATATCCTCTGTTTTCATGTAGGGAGGATTACCTACTATCAGGTCAAATGATCTGTTATCAAAATCAAATGGGTTGATTTCAAGAGCATCATTAGCAGGTACATCAGCGGTACTCAAAAGACTATTGCCATAGAAAATGTTTTCTGACAGATTTGGCAAAATAGGATGAAAAGTACATAAAGAGTTTACATCCTCATCTTCAAGAAGTTTGAGAAGCAATCCAAATTTACAAGCTTCGACAGCATTGAAATCTTTATCAACACCATAGACGCAATTTACAAGAAGATTACGTTTCGTTTCGTATGGCAACTTGAATGTATCAATGCTTGTCTGAATCAGTTTGCTACGATCATTATCTAGATAGTAGTCTAGCAACGAATCATAAAGCAGCTGATATAATTCTAATAAGAATGCACCTGAGCCGCAAGCAATATCAGCACACTTTAAGGCGTTGATTTGGTTAGCATCTTTACCTTGAATTATTTCAGAAGCTGTTTGGCGTAGTATTTCACGGACAACAAAGTTGGGTGTTGTAACGATGTCACGCTCAGCATTCTCTGGCTTCTTTATAATCCTAAGCTCTCCATCGACTACGGCAAGTTTTTTTGCAAGGAATATCTCATAGATTCGACCAAGAATATCTGATGAAAGAACAGAAAACGAGTATGGGCTCTCGGGGAAATAGAGCTGACGGATTATCGTCCAAAATGATGATCTGATATTTCCGATTACATCTTCAGAAATTAATTCCTCAAACAGTCCAGAGTTGTACTTATTGTCAGCCTCCTTGAATTTGGCTATCAATTCCTTATGACTGTTGCGATCAGCGATGGTAAGCAGCCGTTGGTATGTTTCGATATTTCTATCTTCACATACACGAAGGAACAAAATCTTGTTGATGTAGCTCTGAACTATATCACCAAGATGATCTATCTCCATGTCAGGAATATAGGAAAGAATTTGTTGACCAAGCATCAAACGCCATTGGTTGATTTGTTCCAAGAAGAGAGAATCAACAGACTGATGAACAACATTCAGTTCAATATCATTCCAAACTTTATCAAAGTGTCCACTGTATACGGATTCCTGACCGACTAAATCAATAAGCTCTTCTACAGCATTCTCATAGTCGGTAAAATGGTAAGCTTTTACGCGTGCTCTAGTCAAGGTGTCAGCATCATCAACTTTATGTGAAGTATCATAGATATACAAGTCCTCAAAATTTGAGAGGACTGAAATCTTAAGGTTGGCTGTATATCCATAACGTCTAACCTGTTTTGCTGGATTATTGTCAGTGCTGATGTCAACACAAGGTTTCTTGGCTTCTAAGAAGAACTTACGCTCTCCGAAAAGGCGGAATGTGTAGTCTGGTTTCTTTGAATAAGTAGACGCATTTGCTTTCAGAGATTCTTCCAAAAGCACCTCACGCTCATTCGTCTTTTTGCCAGATGTATTACGAATATCCCAGCCTAGTGCCTCGAACAAAGGGTCAAGAAACTCATTTCTTACTTGAGTTTCATTGAATTTGACTGTTCTGTAAAAATCACGATTTGTCTCGTACTTCTCTACAAGGCTATGTATTGTATTCTTTATTTTTTGAATATCCATGTTATTTGTCTTTAGGGCAAATAATCCTTGAAGCTTTATTGTCCCTTAATTCCGCAACACTATTATAACTTAAGCTTTTTTGAGTACCTGGGCAACAAAAAAGTTGCTCTGGATTCTGCCATGTCAGAATTTTCACTTATCTTAGTGTTGCAAAAAAACAAGAGAATCCAACGATAGGCATAGCGAATATACAAATTAAATCTGAGAAGCTCACTCCTTTTGGAGGATTCTTTTCAATTATGGGGCAGTTTGACTCCACATTGTCATCTGTAATCGACTCAGCCCTCGATCTAAGGTGTAGGTCGTTCGGTTGTCGGTACAGCGAAATCATCCGTTCTCTCATGAGTATCTACTTCTTTGGTGGCTCATGTATAGAGGATGTCGCTACTCATTTGATGAACCATCTCTCACTTCATCCGACGCTTCGCGCATGTAGCTCTGACACTATCCTCAGAGCGATAAAGGAGCTGACGAAGGAAAACGTTTCATACACATCAGATGCGGGTAAGAACTACGATTTCAACACGGCTGACACTCTCAATTCTTTACTGCTCATGTATGTTTGCATCTGGTCAACTGAAAGAGGGCGAGATGTATGAAGTTGATTTCATTCTATAACCGCGCTAACCACTGCTGTTTGTTCTATAATGACATCTTTGCTCTCAGAGGTTGAAAAACTGAGGAAATCAATGGCATTGAGTTTGAAATTGAACTCTATCCTTGTTGATAAATGGTAAAGCATACCGACTTGTGATTCAAAGACAGAAACGGATGGATGGTGTGCACGATTTTTGGGAAGGAAAATACACTTACCGTTGTATCCTGACTAACGACGATGAATCTTCCGCAAGTGAAATTGTCGAGTTCTATAATCTTCGAGGAGGAAAGGAACGTATCTTCGATGACATGAACAATGGTTTCGTATGGGACAGATTGCCCAAATCCTTCATGGCAGAGAACACCGTGTTCCTTCTTCTTGCAGCACTTGTCCGTAACTTTTACAAGGCCATTATTCAGAGAGTTGACGTAAAGAAGTTCGGACTCAATGCAACAAGTCTCATAAAAGCGTTTGTCTTCATGTTTATCTCTGTACAAGCCAAGTGGATCAGGACATCATGGCTGTATGTGCTGAATATCTATACCTGTAATGATGCTTACGCAGATGTTTCCCAGACTGATTTTGGATAATGCCTACAACTTATGGGCATGATATTGTGTATTGCCTCAAGTCACACTGTGGGGTAAGGGGATATTGTAGGCAGAAGTGGGTGGTTCAAGTTCAAATTATCTGCAAATTCAGTAATGAGAGGACGTGTAAACGCAATAAGGACGTTCAAGGGTTTAGTTTCGGATTTGAAGTTTCATACAAAGAAGTTTCTTTAAATTTCCCGAAATCCGCACACCTCCTTGTGGAAAAAATTGTATCCTTACAAATAAGAGTAAAGAGTTCTTTGAGGCATCGCAAAATAAAGAAGGAGAACGAAATTCGCTCGTTTCTAAATCGTTCGCCGTTTATTATTCTTGTTTATGCTTTCCTTTTGTAATCAGCCGATTACATTCGTTTCTATTACTTTTGCGCAGAGATCATAGCGTCTTATTCTGATTGCTATCCCTTAGTCGCATTGGTGTCCCGGGGTCTACCCCATGTGCGACACGAGGCAAAAAAGAGGGGACCACGCTCACGCGCAGTCCCGCTCGGAAAAACTTGTTTAATGAAATTAACGCATCTGATAAACAAAACCTTTATCCTGTAGGCCCGGCATTCGGACCCTATTACACACTTCTCCTATTATGTAGGGTGGAGAACCCACTATGTAGTACCAACAACATTACTGCTGCTCTGTTTTCCTGTGATGATTGCAGTGGGGAATGGTTTAATCGTGTGTCAATGATTTTCCGTCAAAAGTCGAGCGCCCCACCATCTCTTGGAGTGGCAGGGCGCTCGACTGTCTTATGCAGTAGCTCTACTTAGCTCAGTCCCAGGGATTGTCTCAGCTTGCGTCGGTGGTTGCCCCAGATTTTCTGCAGGGTGGTCGGCTCGAGGTGCTCATCGTGGTCGTTGACTAAGAGCGACACTAAGTGCGAGAGCTCGGAGACGACGATCTCCATACGCACATAGCTATCCGGGTGGTCATTCCAGTTCCACTGGATATACTTCCCCTTCTCTAGGTCTGTCACGGTGGCGGTGCGGTCGTCGCCAGTCTCGTCCCAGAAGACATGGATGCTCCTCAGTGAGACGTCTACTCGGGGTGCCATCCACTCCGAGAGCCCTCTGGAGGTGGAGATCTGGTTCCATACACTCTGAGGAGAGGCGTTGTCCAGGTCTATCTCTATCTTGTAGCCCTCTCCATGTGTGGTCCTTGCCATAGCGTTGTATTCTTAGTCCTACTTACTTGTGCAATATAATGATTTCTTCTTACCCGTGGGGCATATTTTCCGACTTTCATCTCCCAAGGGATCGATTTGTGGGTGCAAATTGTCGCTCCGGAACCGCGTAGATTGTAAAGTATTAAGTAAATTTGCTTCGTTACTATAAGCACAATAATACGAGAACTATGATAAGGAGTAAGGACGCCAATCAGCCCGTATGGAGAGATATCACTGCACTCTCCGATCTGCCACAATCCCTGCAGCAGCTGGAGGAGCTCGCCAACAATCTCTGGTGGGTCTGGAATGCCCCCGCCCGTCACCTTTTCCGGGAGCTGGACCCCTTGGTCTGGTACCACTCTAAGGGAAACCCGGTGCACGTGCTCCACACCCTCTCGCAGAGCCGCATCGAGGAGCTGACGAAGGATAATGACTTCCTAGGGAGACTTGCCAAGGTCTATGACAGCTTCAGGGCCTATATGGATCAGCCGATGCGGGACGACCTCCCCTCTGTCGCCTACTTCTGCATGGAGTATGGGATCACCAATATCCTCAAGATCTACTCCGGTGGTCTCGGGATCCTGGCAGGCGACTACATCAAGGAGGCGAGTGACTTCGGCGCCAATATGGTGGGTGTCGGCTTCCTCTATCGCTACGGCTACTTTGACCAAAAGATCACCGCTGACGGACAGCAGGTGGCTGAGTATAAGGCACAGGACTTTGAGGACCTGCCCCTCACGCTGGTGCGTGACGACAATGGCGCTCCCCTGATGCTTCGTGTGCCCTTCAATGGCTACGAGGTGTCTGCTCAGATCTGGCGCGTGGACGTGGGGCGGGTGAAGCTCTACCTGATGGATACCGACATTGCTGAGAACTCTGAGTGGGATCGACAGATCACCCATCAGCTCTATGGCGGTGACTGGGAGAATCGTATGAAACAGGAGTATATGCTCGGCATCGGTGGTGTCCAGATGCTTCGTCTCCTCGGCATCGAGACCGATGTCTACCATGCCAATGAGGGTCACGCTGCCTTTATGGGGCTGGAGCGTATGGCGCATATGGTAGAGGGCGGTCTCGACTTCGATCAGGCGCTGGAGCTGGTACGCTCCTCCAGTCTCTACACCTGCCACACACCGGTACCTGCCGGTCACGACTACTTCGATGAGGCGCTCTTCACGAAGTATATGGGTCACTATGCCGATAAGCTCCACATTTCTCATCAGGAGCTGATCGACCTTGGGCGAGAGAACCCCGGGTCGCATGAGAAATTCTCCATGAGCGTCCTTGCTCTCAATACCTGCCAGGAGGCTAATGGCGTCAGCAAGTTGCATGGTCAGGTCTCCCGGGAGATGTTTGCCCCCGTCTGGAAGGGATACCTCCCCGAGGAGCTTCACGTAGGCTACGTGACCAATGGCGTCCACCTGCCTACCTGGATGGCTTCCCCGTGGGCTGACCTTATGGAGAAGAGCGTTGGCGAGGGCATCCTGAGGAATCAGGATAGTCTCGAGCTGTGGGACAGTGTCTGGCAGACTCCCGACAAGGATGTATGGGAGAGGAGGCTGGAGCTCAAGAGTCGCCTCATCGAGTATCTGCGTCGTCGCTACGAGGCACATATGGGCGACTTCAATCAGGACCCCACCATGCTGATGAGTTTCCTCGAGACACTTACCCCGAAGACTCTTCTCATCGGTTTTGGTCGTCGCTTTGCCACCTACAAGAGAGCGCACCTCCTCTTTACAGACCTCGAGCGACTCTCCAAGATCGTCAATGACCCCGATCACCCGGTGATCTTTATCTTCACCGGTAAGGCGCACCCGGCTGACGGAGGCGGGCAGGGGCTGATCCGACATATCTTCCAGATCTCCAAGCGGCCCGAGTTCCTCGGCAAGATCCTCTTTGTAGACAATTACGACATCAGAGTGTCGCAATTCCTCATCCCGGGCGTAGACATTTGGCTCAATACCCCCACGCGACCGCTCGAGGCATCGGGTACGTCAGGTATGAAGGCATTGATGAATGGCGTGCTCAACTTCTCCGTCCTCGATGGCTGGTGGTATGAGGGCTACGTCAAGGGGGGAGGCTGGTCGCTCACCGAGAAAATCACCTTCTCCGACACCAATCTCCAGGACAAGCTTGACGCCGCCACCATCTATCGTATGCTGGAGGAGGAGATCGTCCCGCTCTACTACGACAATGATAAGGAGCAGTCCTACTCAGAGGGCTGGATCCATGCCATCAAGACGGCCACCTCTCAGATACTGCCCCGCTTCACGATGCGGCGCATGATCCGGAATTACTTTGACCGCTTCTACAATCAGCTCGGTGAGCGTAGCGCCATGCTCCGTGCCGACGATTACCGTCAGCTCGGTCAGCTCCTCGACTGGGAGCGCCATGTGGCGCAGTCGTGGTCTCACCTAGAGGTGGTCGACACCCAGCTGAGCAAGGACGATGGTACGCAGGTAGGCAACTTTACTGTGGGCGGAACCGCTCGCGTGAGTGTCACTGTAGACCTACACGATCTGCGTAGCGACCTTGATGTCGAGCTGATCATCGCTCGCGAGGACACCAAGACGAAGAAGCTTCACCTCGCCAATAAGCAGACCTTCCACCTCGTCTCCGAGGAGGGATCTCGCCGACGGTATGAGCTGAGGGTGGATATTGACCTCCCCGGCACCTATAAGGTTGCCACTCGCATCACCCCGACGCATGAGCTGCTGGCGCACCCTATGGCTCTGGGATATATGAAGTGGGTCACCCTCTTCTGACGCACGCCACTACTGCACTGATAGCAGGATGAAGATCCACCACGAGGGCTCGACCTTCTTAGTCTCTGCGGGGATATTCCTCGGCTTCCTCTGTCTCTACGTCTACTTAGTCGTGGAGCAGCGGTGGCCCTTTTGGCTCGCTGTCGTGGTGAGTGTGGTGCTGCTGGGTATCGCCTTTAATTTTTACCGCTCCCCACATCGCATCCATGGTAAGCCGACGGATGGGCTGGTGCTCGCCTCGGCGGATGGGCACATCGTGGCGATTGAGGAAGTGGATGAGCCGGAGGTATTGGGCGGTAAGTGCCTGATGATCTCCACCTTTATGTCCCTCTTCAACGTTCATGCTCAGTGGGTGCCGGTAGCGGGCGAGGTGACCTATGTGCGTCACCACCGGGGCAATGTCTACGCCGCCTATGTCCCCAAGAGCAGTACGGAGAACGAGCGCTCCACCGTCGAGATTGTCACTCCCGAGGGACACCACATAGTGGTTCGCCAGATCGCTGGGGCGATGGCGCGTCGCATAGAGACCTATCTCAGGGAGGGGGAGAGGTGTGAGATCGATGATCAGCTGGGCTTTATCAAGCTCGGCTCCCGCGTCGACATCTTCCTCCCTCTCGGGAGCAAGCCCCTCGTGGACCTTGACGAACCGGTCACCGGCAACGTCACCATACTGGCGGAGCTGCCTCCGCGCACGTCGTGTAAGTAAATAGAATCTATGGCAAAGCCGATCTATAAATACCTCCCCAACCTCCTCACGCTCTCCAACGGGCTCTTCGGGGCGCTCTCCATCGTGATGTACCTCACGGTCTCGCTCCAGGCGGCGCTCTGCTGCATAGCCGTGAGCCTGATCGCAGACGTGCTCGACGGGATGACCGCGCGACTGCTCCACGCCACGTCGGACATAGGGGGCGACCTCGACTCCCTCTCTGATGTCATCTCCTTCGGTGCCGCGCCGGCGATCTTGCTGACGCTGGTGCTCCGAGAGCTGGGCTGGGGTGTCGCCTGCTGGGCACCGCTGCTGGTCGTGCCCGCCTCGATCTACCGTCTGGCGAAGTTCAATAACGACCCTCGTCAGACCACCTCCTTCATCGGCCTTGCCACCACCGGCAACGCTGTGATGCTGGCTCCGCTGGCGCTCTTCTTCGAGGGGCAGAGCATCGCCCCCACACCGCTCTCCCAGACCCTCTTTGTCCTCTTTATGGTCGTGGATGCCTGGCTGCTGGTGTGCGAGGTACCTTTCTTTGGACTGAAGCAGCTCTCCAAGGGCTGGCGAGCCAATATCGGTCTGATCATCGTCGTCATTGCTGCAATTGTGGCGCTGATCCTCTGCGGCATTGAGGGGATCGCCTGGGCGATGATGCTTTACATTTTGCTTAACTTAATCACGTGGCTGACGCATAAGTCAGGCGCAAAATCAACAAACCAATGAAGATAAACGATAAGTCCTACGTCCGCGTACAGTATAAGCTCACCGAGGTCGCTCCTGATGGCTCTGAGACATTTGTCGAGGAGACGACGGAGGATCGCCCTATGGACTATGTCCATGGTCTCGGGATCCTGCTGCCTGACTTTGAGAAAGAGCTAAGCGGCCTCGATGATGGGGATGCCTTTGACTTCACACTCGAGCCTGAGGCTGCCTATGGTCCCTTCCAGGAGCAGCTCCTGATGGATCTCAACAAGTCCATCTTCCAAGATCCGGAGGGAAACTTCGATAGCGGCTTTGTACAGGTGGGGCGCTACGTCCCTATGCGTACCGCTGATGGTCAGACTGTCAATGGACTGGTGCTCGACATCACGGATGATAAAGTGAGGATGGACTTCAATCACCCGCTCTCCGGCAAGACGCTCCACTTTGTCGGCCACGTACAGGAGGCTCACCCCGCCACGGATCAGGAGCTCAAGCGCTTCGAGCAGCTCCTCCATGGTGGATGCTGCTGTGGCTCTGACGATGAGGAGTGCTGTGGTCACCATCACGACGAAACCTGCCACCATGGGCGTGGCAACGACTGTCTCTGTCACAAGTCCCACTAAGCTTTTAGCTCAAAACCAAAAGCGCTGAGGTCTCTCCGCTCTTGTGGAGGGACCTCAGCGCTTTTGCACTACTATTTACTCAAAGGAGAAGACCTCGTGGAAGGCGTCCAGCAGAGCCGCTTTTGCCTCCTCCATAGGGACCTCGTGCCCCAGCTCACGAGCCAGACTGGTGACGCCTCGATCGCTGAAGCCACAGGGGTTGATCCAGTGGTAGGCATCCTCGTGGGTATTGACGTTGAAGGCGATCCCGTGCATAGTGACGAAGCGGCTGGCGCGCACGCCAAGGGCACAGACCTTGCGGGGGTAGCTGTCTGTATGCAGCCAGACGCCGGGTGCGTCGTCCATCAGCTCACCGGCGAGACCATACCGACGAAGTACGGTGCATGCCACCTCCTCGAGAGCAGCGACGTAGCGCCTGACGCCGAGGTGGAGCTGCTCGAGGTCGAGGATAGGGTAGACGGTCCACTGCCCCGGACCATGGTATGTGGCGTCGCCACCGCGATTGGTCCGGACGAGGTCGATACCTGCCCGGCGGATCTGCTCCTTGGGGTAGAGGAGACTCTCCTCCTTAGCATTAAGCCCAAGGGTGATGACCGGCTTGTGCTCGTTGAAGATCAGATACTGTCTCGGCACTTCACCGCGATGCTTTGCCTCGATCGCTTGGTCGAAGAGCTCTCGCTGCTGATGGTAGGAGTCAGCGTAGCTGATGCCGGAGGGATTGATGATGACTTGTAGATCGGTCATGGGTGGGATTACCATTTTTTAGGGATATACTTCTCACACAGCATGGAGGCGGGGCAGTAGTTACAGCCACTCGCATCGCCGGCCTCTACGGCAAAGCTGAAGTCATCGTCGAGGATCAGTCTCACCGCCTCTCGCAGCCACTCCTTTACGCTTGAGTCCACATTTGTCCGGTAGTCGCTGATCACGACCGGGTTCGGATCTTTTCCCTTGGGAAGCTTCAGTGTGATGATGCCATCATTAATGTCGGGCGCACCGGGCTTGAGGATCATCGGGCGGATGTTAAGGTTTTTATCTGACAAGAACCGGTTGAGCTCGCCCGACGTGAGTATCACGTCGCAGTAGTATAGGAGCTGGATGACTGCGCCATTGATTTTCTTAGCCTGCTTGAGGCACTCGACCAGCTTTTTAGCGTCTGTAGGCCACTTGGATAGATCGCACTCAGTGCTGTCCGCCCCGGTCTTGTAGTCGATGACATTGACGGTGTCACCCTGCACGTCTATGCGGTCGATGATGAGCTTGAAGTTTGCATCCTCATAAGTGGTCTCTATCTCTATCTCCCCACCGACATAGGTGATGGGACCGCCTGTCTCGACCCGCTCGAGATCCGCCTTCACCATCCGCTCGACAAGGATCTTTGTCATCTCAACCTGGTTGTCGTTGTAGTCACTCGCCTGAAACTTGAGGTGGAGTTCCTTGGCGCTTTCGTCTACAGCCTCGTCTATCGCATTGCTATTCAGGATTTCAGTGAGACTAATAAGCGAGAGACCATCCGTAATTCCCTCCTTCTCCTTATAGAGCAATTGCATCGCGGTGTGGAAGAGGGTGCCGCTGTCTCTCTTGTCGAGGACACCGGACAGGTTTTCATCGTCCCTTATCCCCTCGATGGCGGTGTAGTAGAAGCGTCTCGGGCAGGTGTGGAAGTCCTTCATCCGTGAGGCCGAGAGGCGCTTTACCTTCTCTGTAGGCCTTTTGGCGCTTACGCTATCCCTGTACCGACTGACCAGCGTCTTGTCCTCAATGAGGTTGCCGCCAGTCTCTGCTCTGGTGAGGGGAAAAGAGGCCTCCGCCTCGTACATAGGCACGTGGTAGACGTCCCTGAGGAGCTGCACGTAGCGTGACGGCTCTCCCACGGAAGAGTCTCCGGTGCGTGAGTCGTAGAGGAAGACGACGCGCTTGGCACGCGACATAAGGCGGAAGAAATTGTAGGCTCTTGTCTGCTCCTGCAGATCGGTCGTCGGGAGGTGGTACGCTGTCCGGAGAGAGAATGGGATGGTCGTATCGAGCCGGGTGGCAGTGGGGAGGATGCCCTCAGCTGCATCGGGGATGATGACAGTGTCGAAGTCAAGCCCGCGTGTCTCTAACAGCCCCATCACCTGTACGCCTCCCAGAGGCATGCCGCTGAAGGGGATCCTCGCCTGAGAGATCGTGGTGCGGAGGAGATCCACCACTACGGGGAAGGAGAAGGGGCTCGGACTGCTCTCGGCGTGGCGCTTATGGTAGGCCCTCTGAGAGGTGAGCTGTGGCCGGATGAGGTATCGACGGATGTACTTGATCATCCCCTGCTCGGGATCCTCATCCTCCTCTGTCGATGCGCTCTCCGTGACGAGAAGCTCGAGGAGGTGGTCCACCTGCTCCGTCAGCACAGCGCCCTCGGGATAGCAAACCTTGTCAGCGGTGAGAGTCTCTGGTTCGCTGAAAATAGTCAGTAGTATATCCTGCGTGCGATTCTCATCACGGAAGTGCTTTGTGATCAGGTCCCGAAGTTCGCGGGTGCCGATGAAGTACCTCTTCTCGTCGATCAGCTGATCCATCAGCTGTCGGCGTGCTTCTACCATCTTCTTATCGGAGAAAAACTTGGAGAGGGCGGTCAGCATGAGGATCTCGCATACCTCAGTGAGGCGGTACCGTTGCCCCTGCGTGTAGTAGTTGCTCCAGTACTTCAGCAGCAGGCTCAGCATTGCAGCGACGGGGATGCCCTTTATGGGGTAGCCC
Source organism: Porphyromonas sp. C0041D3 (assembly GCF_056590575.1). NCBI lineage: Bacteria > Pseudomonadati > Bacteroidota > Bacteroidia > Bacteroidales > Porphyromonadaceae > Porphyromonas > Porphyromonas sp. C0041D3. The sequence continues at coordinate 45,879 of NZ_JBWPWJ010000007.1, read as the reverse complement.
ATGGTGACATTGATCTTGTCGATCTCCTTCGGCATATTGCTCAGGAGTGGTAGGAGGAGACTCTCATCGGGAAGGACGATCGCCGTCCGCAGTGGTTCGTGCGGGTCATAGAGTGGGGCGCTCTCGTCCGACTTGCTCAGTGGCTGCACGATCTTTTTCCAGCCGTCCTCTTGGTTGTTGCCCTCTATCAGATTGCGGATCGCTCCGGTCTGGGCGACTGCTGAGGCGGTAGAGATGAGGGCGGTGTGGAGCTCGTGTGCCTGATCTGGGACCTCAAAGTCGATGTGATAGGCCCCTTCGGTCGGAGTGGGGTACTCCGAGGTATTGCGCTCGACAAAGGAGCCGGCCAGTCCGGGAGACTTCACGATAGGGTCGGTGAAATAGTCCCAGTAGAAGATTGCCTTACCGGAGTCTCTGAAGTGGTCGAGGATCCTGTACATGGCGGGCGTCTGAGCATTGAGTCCCACAAAGACGGTGATCATCCCGTCGTCGGTGAGACTGAGCTTCCCCTTCTTGATCTGCCGGACCGCCTCCCGGAGCATCATCCCTTCGTAGGCGAGCCCCTCCTTCTTCATCAGGCTCTTGGCACGTCTGTAGATCCTGGGAAGCTTGATCCAGAAGTCGAGGAACCTCTTCTTCATCTCCTCCGACTTCTTCGTCTCCTTCTCCTCGGTCGCCGTTTCCGCCTCGATCTCGCTCCAGTCGGCGTCCTTGTCGTAGATCAGCTTGCTGACCGCACTCCACTGCCGGCGGGAGAGGAAGGTGGAGAGCTCCTCAGTGAGCACCTTGTGGTTGCGCAGGTTCTCTAAGAAGCTGCTGACCTTGATGAGATGCTTGTCGATGTCGTCAAAGTCACGGAGCAGAGCCTGCCCCAGGTCGTAAAAGTCCTCAAAGGAGCGCTCCTCCGGTCTGAGTCCCATCACCTCGAGGTAGGCGAGGTAGATCTTGTGGATCACCAGCAGTTCGTTATTGGGATCCTCCCCCCCGGAGAGGTGCAGCCTACGCTTGATGAGGCTATTCATCGTAGAACACTCCGGCAGCAGTAGCGGTCTCGCATTAGGGCACTGCTCCAGATAGTGGCAGAGGAAGATCCCCGCTCTCTGATTGTGAAAGATGAAGCGGAATTGATGCAGTGGAGTGTCGCTGGGTTGCGAGGTTAGGCTGTGGAAGTGCTCAGCAATCTGCTGGAGGAAGGGCTTTGCCATGGTGAACTGTGTGAGGAGATGAGTGATGATAGAGGAGCCCTCCTCCTCCATCGGCTGATGAAGAGAGGAGGGCTCTCTGATGTAAAGTGCAGTAGTGGACTGCTTATCTCTTGCGCTTAGCGATAGCGTTGTAGATAGCGATGAGGATGATCGCACCGATGACAGCTACGACGAGCTGTCCCCAGAAGCCACTCCCCTCAGCGACGCCAATGAGGCTGAAAACCCAACCTCCGACGACACCTCCGATGAGACCGAGGATCGTATTCCAGATGATCCCCTTGGCGCCTCCGGGCATGATCCAGGAAGCGAGCAGACCGGCGACGAGACCGATGATAAGTGAATAAATGAGTCCCATAATGTTCTTTCTTTTTTGAGTTAGTGAAATGTATTAATGAGGTGAATTATTAGGTCTAAAAAAGGAGAAGTGAACCGCTCCATAGTGGCGCATCTCGATAAAGTCGGGATCGTCGCTGAAGTCCACTTCCTTGGGATGCTCCTGTACATAGAGTCCTCCCTCGGTGAGGATGTGCGCCTCCCGGATCAGCTGGGGCAAGTCCGGTAGCTGCGCTAAGTCGTAGGGCGGATCCGCTACGATGACCTGATAGCTCGGCACCTCCGATGGCTCCTTGACGGCAAGTCGTCTGAGCCACTTGAGTACGTCGTAGTGTATGACCTTATACCCCGGGTCGCCCAGTGTCTCTGCCGTCTGGCGGATAAAGGCGGCATGCGCCTCATCGCGCTCGATCGCGGTCACGCTACGAGCTCCTCTCGAGAGCATCTCGAAGCCGAGGCTGCCGGTGCCGGCAAAGAGGTCAAGCGCATCGCTCTCCTCCCAGTCGACGTAGTTGGCAAGGATGTTAAATAAATTCTCCTTCGCCATATCGGTTGTGGGGCGAGCCTTAAAGGTGCGAGGCACCTCAAAGCGTCGGCGACCGTATTTCCCGCTTATTATGCGCATATCAGAGCGAGACGGATGATCGGGGAGTGGATGTCTGCCAGCTCCTCGGGGTGGGCGCAGAGGGATCCATAGTCATTGACCCTCACGTTGGCCACCGCATCTCTCAAGAGTTGTGTGGCGGAGTCTATCTCGTCTGACTCCTCCCCAAAGATCAGGAGGTGATCCTGCTCCTTGTCGAGGCGGAAGTGCTCCCACACTGACGTAATGTAGTAGAGTAGATCCACGCGGTCAGCTATGGTGTAGCGATTAGCGAGGCGAAGGCGCCCCGACTCGCAGTAGCAGAGATCCGTATGCCCCTCTGAGACCAGTGCCAGGAGGGTCCGCGGGTAGCGCCGACGGCTGTAGGTCGCCCCTGCGAGTGCAAGAGCCGCGACGGGATGAGCGTAGGACGGGCTCTGCAGAGCGCTCTGGCACTCGTCAAATGTCTCCTCCGTGGTGGTAAAGATCAGGTCTATCCCCAGATCACTGATCGTGGTACTCTGCAGGCAGTGTCCCTCAGGGAGATCAGCAAGCCAGTGCCGGGGTGACACGCCTCCGCTGGTGAAGTCTCTCGGCACCAGCGTGTAGCTCCCTCCCTCATCGATGTAGAGAGTGGAGGAGCCAAAGGGGCGAGCAAGCTCCCTCCGGCGGAGGAAGTCCTCTGCCGCCTCCTTGCCTCGTACGAGGATGTGGCTCAGGATCAGAGGACGATCGCCACTCTCAGCGATCACCCCCTCGAGCCCATTATCGCTAAGGGTAATGAGGAGTGAGCTCCGCTTGATGTCTGACTCTGTTAGGTCACGACCGGTGTGTCGGTCTCTGATCTGATCCATAGGGTGGGATAGTAGGCAAGAGAGCCGATCTCACACGGTCGGTACCGGTACAGATCGGCTCTCAGATTCATTCAGTAAGTAGCTGGGTCTATAGGTACTCAGTCCTCGTGGATTACTCCCAGTTACCTGCGTTATTATTGATCTCAGTCAGTGAGCCGACCTTCATGCCGGGATACTTCCCCATCTTCGTCTGGCGGTCCACTGCGTTATTCAGCTCCGTTGCATCGAGGTCACCGAGGTAAGCGGCAAAAGGTGCGCTCGCCTGGAAGACGTTGATCGCATACTGATGACCCTCCGGACCGGTGATGATCGAGGCGGTGTCCATCTGGAAGTACTCACCGGTATTGGGGATCTTGCCGAAGGTGCTGAGGTCTACCTGACGCTCACCAAATACGGTAGTCAGCGCCGGAGCGATCACGGTGTCACGGGAGAAGACTACGGTCTCGCCATTGATATTCCTGACCAGTCTCTGCTCCTTGGCCTTCGTCCAGTCACCGGTCTTCTTGGCCTGAGCGACGATAGCAAGTGCATCCTGCTCGGTCATACCATCCTCGAGCTGCTTCTCGCTGAGCTCCAGCTGACGACGCACGGTCTTCACCTGACCATTCTGGAGCCAATTGATCAGCTCGTCAAAGGAGGGCGTGTGATGACCATTGGATGACTTGTAAGCCACCTGAGCCGTGCGGACGTCCTTGAGACGCTCGATGATGCGGAGCTCACGCTGAGTCTTCGTGTTCTTGAAGCGGATCGGGGTCTCTACCCTGGCGTAGCACACGTAGGCAAGAGCCAGCACTGCTGCGACAAGAAGGATCTTGAAGAGATTTTTCATAAGATGAAATATTGTGGTTGTTTTATGTCTAAAAGAAAACGTCCGAGAGGCCAGCACGTGGCACCTCACTGACAAAAGTAGCAAAGTTTATTGATATGACCCACATTGTAGCGCACAAATTTTTTCCCCGAGTCGCCTGCTGTGTCCCAAAGTAGCTGCTAATCTGCCTATTATACGGCGAAGCTCGCTGGGATGCCGTGCTGTCTCTCTGATCTATCGGTGACCCGCCAGGGGTGGTGGGTATCTCCACATCTCTACCTATTACTAGTGCTGTCCGGCAGGGTGTGTACTCTTGGTTGTGGTACCACAATGGACTGACTTCAGAAATGAAGTCAGCCCTTTCTTCATCCCCCGGACAGACTTTTATGGGACAGCATTGAAGTCTAATACCGATATTAGTGATCTCCTTTACCGGTATTAGTCGCGCCTAATATCGGTAAAAGAAAAACCTCAGATGAGACAGACCGGAGCACACTGACCTCAGGCGTTTCTCAAAGGCACGCCAACCCAATGTAAAAAGCGAGACCTTAGGACTCTTTTGGCTCAAGACCTCGGCACCAACTACTCCCACAATGACCTGACAGCGAGGAATAATTGCACTGACCTGAGTAGAGGACTGACCTCGGCTGCTGAGTGGGGAGGGCTAATTCACATTGTTTTCGGTGTGCTGAGAGGGGGATAGAGAATGAGGGAGTGGGTAGGTAGGAGTGGAGGGCGAGGAGCAGTTTTCTTACCCCTCTTACCTCATCCTATCGGCCCAGATGGGAGGCTCCTGGATAGAGCGGGCGGTGCCGCCAGAGCACCGGCTCACGCTGGAGATAGACTGCATCCGCCACCACCTGCCACTACCTGCAGAGCAGGGTGGTGGCTGTGGGAAGACGGTACAAAATAGTACCTTTGTTGTGGCTTGAGCCGGTATGGCTCGTAGACTACGTTTGGCAACAAGAATTATTAGGATAGTAAAGAAAGACATGAGTAAGCTCGTTGGTAACCTTATACCTCGCACCTTCTTCATCACCAAGGGGAGTGGGGAGTCAGACCTTGAGATGCATGCGGGGTCTTATCATATGGCTCTGCATGACGCCGGTATCTGTGACTTCAATATCATGACCTACTCTTCCGTAATCCCGGCCACGGCGGTTCTTACCACGATGGATGAGATCGACCTGCCTCCCTTTGGGTCCGAGATGAAGACGATCATGGCTGTTTCGCACGGGACGCAGGACGAGTTTGTCTCCGCAGGCGTCGTTTACTCGTGGATGTACAGCGATGAGAATTTTGACAACAAGGTGGGCGGTCTCGTCTGCGAGGTGAGTGGTCGCTACCTGATCGAGGAGCTGGAGAGCCGTCTCACTCGTGTGATCACCGATCTGCACGACAAGACCTACTCGCAGTACTTCCTCGGTGAGCTCAATTTTGTCACTGAGGGCATCACCATCGAGAAGCGGTATGGCACGGCTCTCGCCGGGCTCTGCTTCATCGACTTCGAGCAGCCTGAGATCAAGGAGGCTAAGTAACTCTCCGCATACTTTTATCGATCGAGGCTGCCGGAGCTCACGAAGAGGGGGTGTCGGCGGGCTCGATTCTTTTTTTTACACATACCTGATATGTCGTACTTTAGTCAATTGACACAGCGCCGCCGGAGCATACGTAAGTACCGCGCTGAGGAGATCGATCCTGATCTCCTGACTGATATCGTGGAGTGTGCCCTCCGGGCGCCTACGTCGCGGAATAGTCGCAGTGTACGGCTCATCGTCGTAGATGATCCCGAGACGATCCGCTCACTGAGTGGCATAAGGGAGCATGGCTCCGCCTTCGTGGCCGGTGCCTCCGTGGTGATCGCTGTTTGTGCGGATACGGCCGAGACGCGTCGCCCGCTCGCTGATACAGCGATAGCGGCCTCTTACCTACAGCTGGCTGCCACCTCCAATGACCTCGGTAGCTGCTGGTGCCACGTGGAGGATACTCCCGGGGCTGTCGATGAGACGGCTCAGGAGACTGTCCATAGGCTGCTGGATCTGCCGGAGTCCTACCTCTGCCACTGTCTCATCGCCCTCGGTGTCCCTGAGGATGCCGATCAGCTGGAGCCGGTGGAGCGCTCCCTGCCGTGGGAGCATGTCTTTGTCGGGCGTTACTCGACCGATGAGGCAGAGGAGTGACTGCCGTGGCGACGTCTCGAGATAGCCATACCTTTGCGATCATGGGGAGCGGCAATGTCGCTTCTCATCTCGCGCCCTCGCTTACTCGGGCAGGATGGCGCTGCCGAGCGGTATGGAGCCGCTCTCCGGAGCATGCTGACGAGCTGGCATCACAGGTAGGGGCGGAGAGCACCTCTGATAGGGCTCTCTTTGCTCACCTGCTGCAGGGAGATCCCTCCGTGGAGCTCCTCCTCCTCTGTGTGAGTGATGATGGACTCGCAGAGGTGGTAGAGAGCCTCCCGCCCGACCTACCAGCTACGGTGGCCCACACCTCGGGAAGCACGCCCATGAGCGTGCTCTCCGGACTGCGCTCGTATGGGGTCCTCTACCCGCTCCAGACGTTCTCTACGTCGAGGACGCTGGATATGTCTCGTGTCCCCCTTCTCCTGGAGTGGAGCGATGCTGAGGCTGAGGGTCGCCTCAGGACCCTTGCGGATGCTCTCGGGAGCGCGGATGTGCGTCACGTGACCTCCGAGGAGCGCGGTAGGCTCCACCTGGCGGCCTGCTTTGGCTGCAACTTTGTCAATCACCTGCTGGTGGTGGCGCAGGATCTCCTCCGGGGGACCCCACTATCGCTTAGCGATATGCGTCCACTCATCGAGGAGACGATCTCCAAGGCGCTGACGGCAGACGATCCGGTGGCACTGCAGACCGGTCCCGCTGTGCGCCACGATAAGTCTACCCTACAGAGGCATAAGGCTCTCCTGAGGGATGATCCGCGCCTGACCGCAATCTATCAACTGATGACCCAATCTATCCAAGAGCGAGCAGAGAAATCATGAGCAGATTTTCCCAAGACCTATCCGGCTACAGGGCTGTGGTCTTTGATATCGATGGGGTCCTCTCGGGGAGGACCGTGGCGATGAATGATCGGGGTGAGCTGATCCGCACAACCAATGTCCACGACGGCTATGCGATGAGACTGGCCGCTCGGGCCGGTATCGTCCTTGGCATCATCACCGGGGGACACGGCGATGAGATCCGAAACCGCTTTGAGCCCATAGGCGTGAAATACATCTACGAGCGGTGCCACCGTAAGGCGGAGAAGCTGATGGAGCTCTGCCAGACCGCTCAGATAGAGCCGTCGGAGGTGATCTACTGCGGTGATGACCTGATCGACATACCTGCGATGCGACTGGCAGGCTACAGCGTGGCTCCCGCCGATGCTGCAGAGGATGTACTGATGGTGGCAGATCACGTCTGTGCCGTCGCCGGTGGTCAGGGCGTGGCGCGTGAGGTGCTGGAGGAGATGCTACGCGCTCGGGGAGAGTGGGGCATCGTCACGGACTTACCCACCTTTTGACCCCCCCCTCATACCCTATGAGACACCTGATACTTGGGTCGGCCTCTCCGAGGCGAAGAGAGTTACTGGAGCGCTTGGGCATCGAGGATCTGGAGATCCGCCCTGCCAATATCGATGAGCCCCACCCGGAGGAGGTAGCTCCTCAGGATATGGCTCTCTTCCTAGCCCGACGTAAGTCCGATGCCCTTCGCCCCGGACTGTCAGCGGGTGACCTCCTGCTTACGGCAGACACTGTCGTGCTGCTGGATGATGAGATACTGGATAAGCCGGTCTCAGAGGAGGATGCGCGTGACCACCTCCGTCGCCTCTCCGGTCGATCACACCGCGTCATTACCGGTATCGTGCTTACCGACGGCACTCAGGTCGTAGAGCGGAGTGTGGAGACGGAGGTCTCCTTTGCCCCGCTGACCGAGGAGGCGATCACCTACTACATCAGCCACTGCCACGTGATGGATAAGGCGGGGGGCTACGGCATCCAGGACTGGATCGGACTCGCCGCTGTCGAGCGGATCAATGGATCATATACTAATGTGATGGGACTGCCTACAGCTGAGGTCTATAGCGCACTGTCCCACTTCTTGTAACATACGATATGGGAAAAATCTACAATACTCTGACCGCCCTCTTTATGCTCCTCGCAGTGGGAGCTGTCGTCCTCTACTTCGCCATACCGCAGGATAAGACATGGTTCTTCATCGTCGGTGGTGTCGCTATTGTCCTTCGTCTCGGACAGTACGTCTGGAAGCTGACCCATCCTGTAAAGCGTCGGAGGCACACCGACTTCTGAGACCTCTACCTCGGAGGGACCCATAAGCAAGCATCACCCGCTCCTCAATCCAGAGGGGCGGGTGATGCTATATGAGGGGAGGCCGGTTAGTGCTTGCCGATACAGAAGAGGATATGCTCGATCTCCTTGTCCATGACCGGCACGGGGAGGCAGTAGTACCGGGAGAAGGCGGGATTAAGCGCCACCAGGTACATACTCTTCACCTCGATGCCATATCCCACTCGGAGAATGTGTCGGTAGAGGTTTTGCTGCAGGCAGCCGATCACGTAGGGCGTGCTGTAGAGGTGCTCCAGCCCATTGAGTCCGGGTGAGTGGGGGTTGTAGGTATTGGGCACAAAGTCGTAGCCATCCTCCTTGCCCATCCTGCGGCTCCGCTTCCAGTCGAAGAGGACGAAGTCGCCATTGTAGTCCTGAGCCAGCAGGTCAAGGGTCCCGGCGAGATTGTAGTCCCGCTCGAAGATCTGCCACTCGGTGCGGTAGGGGGTGGGGCGAACCTCATCGAAGAACTGCTCAAAGGCTCTCATCTCGCTCTCGATCGAGAGGTGCTGCTTACTCTTGTCGTCCAGCGTGATATCAAAGGAGTGCTCCACCGGCTGCTTGAGAAGGCTCCGCTCGATCTGCTCGTGCATAAAGGTCCCGAGGTGACGCGCAAGTAGCCCATTGTGCTCCCACAGATCCAGCTGCTCCTGGACTGTCGTCCCGAGAGTGCGAGACTTATACTCAGCCCAGGAGCGGACGTTGAAGGGAGGGAAAAAAGAGGAGATGAGATTGGTTACCGAGTGGAGCTTCTCGCCTGTGTCCGCATAGGTGTACTCGTGGCTTGCAGGGTCAAAGAGTATTTTGTCATCCATTGGAGATGCGTTCAGAGCGTTAAAGTCCGCAGGATAGTTTCTTTCGATCATAGTGTCTCGCTGAAGTGGGTCTTGGGGTGAGTCGAAAAAGGCATCCGACCGAGTCACCCTCGGGGCAAATTTAAGACTATTGCCATTCACTGCCAAGTCTTTTGACATTTTATCACCATTTCTGCTGGTCAATCGGGTTACAGCGGTTAATTGGTAACTTTGTGACCTTGAGATGAGAAATGATATGGGACAGATATTGTGTAGGCTGTTGTTGGCCTGCTTGGCGATGATGCCAATGGTGGGGGAGGTGACGGCACAGACGGCGGACACTTCCTGCCGACCGGTGAGGGAGTGGCTGAAGAGTAAGCGGCAGAAGGCTAAGGAAGAGGCTGAGAAACAGCCACAAGTGACGAAGAGTAAGGAGGAGCAGGCCTACGATGACTTAGTGAGTGAGGCAAGGGTGGACTCCGGGCTGGTCGTGACGATAGAGAAGGATGGGGACCTCTATTTCGAGGTGCCTGACAGCCTGCTGGGTCGTCCTCTCCTCTTCACCAGCCGCATCTCTCGCACGTCGGACCCCACAGCTGCGGTGGCGGGACAGATGATGATCACTCCTTTCATTGCCCAACTGGAGGCGAAGGGGAAGGATGAGATCCAGATGAAAATGGTTCCCACGACCCACTATGTGGATGAGGAGGATCCGATCAAGGTTTCTTTTGATCGCAATTTCGCTGCCCCTGTGGCAAGGGTCTTTGATGTGGTGGCGAAGACGGATCACTCAAGGGTGATCGATGTGACGTCGCTATTCCTCGATGGGGAGTCCCTCTTTGAGAGCGAGGATCCACTTTCGCCACCTCTCGGTGGATCTGTGAGCGGGGGATCGTACATTACCGGGGTGCGCGCCTTTGAGCGGAATGTGGAGGTGAAGAGTGTCGCTGCGTATGGGGGTGGCAGACACTTCACCACGCTTGAGATCCATCGATCGATGGTTCTACTGCCTGATCGCCCGATGAGATCCCGTCGTGCAGACAGCAGGGTCGGGTACTTCTCCTCAGGCAGGAGCCACTACTCCTCCGATAAGGATCGTATTGAGCAGTATGAGATCATCCACCGCTGGAGGCTGGAGCCGTCGGACAGTATCGCTTATGCTCGTGGTGAGGTGGTCGATCCGGTGGAGCCGATCACCTTCTACGTCGACTCCGCTTTCCCGCCCAAGTGGCGTCAGGCTATCCTGGACGGCATATGCGACTGGGAGAGCGCCTTCCGGGCTGCAGGCTTCAGCAATGCTATCCGTGCCAGGATGTACCCTACGAAGGAGGAGATGCCGGACTTTGATCCCGATGATCTGCGCTTCTCGTGCATCAAGTATGCCACCTCCCATGTCGCCAATGCGATGGGCCCCTCCTATGTCGATCCGCGGAGTGGGGAGATCCTCTGTGCGGATGTGATCTGGTATCACAATATCACCTCTCTGCTCTACTACTGGCGGCTGGTCCAGACCGGTGCCGTAGACCCTCGGGTGCGTGCGGATAAGCTACCGGACAGCCTGATGTGCGAGGCGATGAGGTATGTGGCGGCTCACGAGGTGGGGCATACGCTGGGGCTGGAGCATAATATGGGCGCCTCCTCAGCTTACTCCGTGGAGCAGCTGAGAGATCCCGCTTTTACCCAAAAGTATGGTACCACACCATCGATTATGGACTACGCGCGCTTCAATTATGTCGCACAGCCCGGAGACTTGGAGCGAGGCGTGCGCTTGGTGCCTCCGCTCCTCGGCCCCTATGACACCTATGCCATCGAGTGGGGCTATCGCCGCTATCCTCAGGAGAGTGAGGCGAAAGCTCTCGCTGCGCTCATCAAGAGGCATTCCGGGGATCGAAAGTATATGTATGGTCCGCAGCAGGATATGACTGTCGATCCCACGGCTCAGACGGAGGATCTCTCCGGTGATCAGATCGCTGCCAATATGCTCGGGGTGAAGAACCTGAGGTACATCACTCAACACTTCGAGGAGTGGCTCGGGGAGCCCGGCAAGTCCTCTGAGGACCTTAGGGCGGTCTATGACGCGATCATCGAGCAGATGCTTCGCTACCTCCGTCACGTCACGCCTATAGTGGGTGGGCGGATCTACTACGATGAGCGTCAGGGAGAGGGGCGGATGCCGCTCACCTATATTCCTAAAGAGCGTCAGCAGGAAGCGCTGCGGTGGACCTTCGGTCAGCTGAGAGGGATGAGGGAGTGGCTCTTCACGCCCTACCTAGCACAGCGCTTCGATAGCTCCAATAGCTACAACCCCTACAAGAGTGAGCCCTTCTTCTTCTCCCTTGTCCTCAGTGACCTCACCACAGGCTATCGGCTGAAGGGGATCATCGATGGCAGTGAGGCTCCCAAGGGTGGCTCCGACTATACCATCGAGGCGTACCTCAGTGACTATGTGGATGAACTGCTCCGCGAGGGGGGAGGTGGTCGCGCACTGAGTCGCTCGGAGCAGAGCCTCCAGCGCACTGCGATAGAGATGCTGACCGGCTACGTCGAGTCCTCGGATCACTTTGGTGGAGTTCAAATCTCCGCTGTAGAGCTCTCGTGGGCAGACTCTCTCCCGTGGGAGAGCTCTGCAGCTCGACATAATACGCTGACCCCATCTGTCAAGAGTGAGGAAGTGGCCCCTTATATACGTGTTGCGCTTGCCCGGATCCGCTCGGCGTACCGCCTCCGTGCCTCTCAGACAACGGATCCGGTCACCCGAGCCTACTACGCCGGCTGGGAGGTGGCTCTCTCTCGACTCCTCGACAAGAAATAGCCTTATGAAGCAGGATAAAGTCAGGGGTCACCTGGCGATGCTGGTGGCGACCATAGCCTTTGGGCTCAATGGACCCTTCTCCAATGCCCTCCTCATCGACGGGACTCTGTCGCCGTGGCTCCATATGGCGTGCCGCTTTGGGACAGCGTGCATCCTCTTTTGGCTCGCCTCTCTCGTGGTGCCTACAGGTCGTCGTGTGGAGGTTCGGGATGCTTGGCTCCTCATCGGGGCATCTCTCACGGGCGTACTGGGTAATCAAGGACTCTTCGCCTTTGCCATCTCCATGACCACCCCACTGCGGCAGTCGCTGATGACGACGATGGGGCCGATCTTTACCATGCTGCTGGCTGCACTCTTCCTCAAGGAGCCGGTGACGTGGAAGAAGGTCCTCGGTGTCCTTGTCGGACTGAGTGGGGTGCTGCTCTTGATGCTCACCAAGGGCGGTGATGCCGGCAGTGGTACTCGTGCGATCGTAGGGCAGTTGATTGCTCTGCTCGCCACCTTTAGCTACACCCTTTACCTGACTGTTTTCAAGCGGCTGATCGATAAGTACTCTCCGCTGGAGCTGATGAAGTGGCTCTTCCTCATCTCCTTCCTGATCGTGCTGCCCTTCAGCATCGGTCCCGCCATGGAGATGCCGTGGAGGGAGATGGACGGCACCTTTTACTTCCAACTCGGTTTCATCGTCCTCGCCGCTACAGTGCTTGCTTATCTGATGGTACCCTACGCCCAGCAGCGCCTTCGTCCCACCGTCATTGCCGTCTATAACTACGGCAATCCGGTCATCGCTACGACGGCCGGATTGCTGATGGGACTGGAGACCTTTACGGTCACCAAGATGGTTGCGGGTGTGCTGGTGATCCTCGGCGTCGTCATCGTGACGCAGAGCAAGTCCCGCCAGGACCTTAAGCGAGGTCGGTAGTGATACTATCGTTTATTCTGCTTCATATTGGGATTGATCCTCAGGACCACCTGCGGGATAGGCAACGTAAAGCGAGGATCATCTGCCGTGATTGACTCGGTCTGACCATCACCGGTATTGTGAGTTACGGTGACTGCTCGCTTGGGGTCCTTCGCGAAGCGTCGGAGATCGATGAAGCGGAACATTCCTCGGAGCGCAAACTCTCGTCTCCGCTCCAGAAGCACCTCATCAAGCACTTTCTCCCGATCCATCCCCGCCGCAGTCATCGGTTCATAGCCCTCGATGCGATTGGCGCGCAGCTTATTGAGCAACTCCATGGCGCGATCGACTGAGCCGATGCGAGCCTCGCACTCCGCTGCCGTGAGATACATCTCGGACGAAGAGATGCCTATATTCTCCTCGTACCAAGAGTAGTATTGCCGTAGAGTGTTCGGCTCAAAAGGTTCTCCAAAGACGTTGTCCACGAAGTATACCAAGCATCGCTTGTCCTTTGCCTCATCGAAGTTTTTCATCAGATCTGATGAGCCGAGTAGCTCCATAGAGTTGCCAAATACAGAGGGGGCATGTCGAATCAATATCGCTTCTGGATCCTCAAGGGACTTGGGCATATTTGTCCGCCCTATATAGGTATATGGGTCTACGACTGAGATGCTCTTGAGATCCAATAGCGCATCATTGGACTTCAACGCTTGCTTAGCATAGGAGAGAGCCTTGTCATACTCCCCGAGGATTAGGAAGGTGCGGGCGAGGATCCCGGCGCAACCTCCTCGAGACATACGGTACTTAGAGGGCTTTGCTACCTCGGACAGGTGAGGTAGGGACTCCGTGAGATCACTCAAGATTAGGTCGTAGCACTCCTTGAGAGTAGCACGCTTGAGATCTCTTTGTGTGATGTCGGCATGTAGGATAAGTGGCACCCCGCTTTGCTCCACCGTTGCGGTTGCCGGGTCATACTGTGGGGCGTAGCAATTGACGAGGCAGAGGTACTCTAGGGCTCGTCCTGCCTTCGCCTCTGCTACGACACGAGCTTTCTCTTCCGCTGTTGCTTCTGTGGCGTCGGGGACAAAGTCGATCACCGTATTGTAGTAGTCGATATTCTTGTAACTGTATACCCAATACTCGTCCTCGGCAGCATCAGAGAAAACATCTCCGTGAGCAAATGTATATAGGGCCTTATTGGAGGGCTCCAAACCAAGTAAATAATTGGCGGTGTAGAATGGCTCCGGCTCGTCTAATACGTACGCATCGTCGGTTAGGAAGGAGGGAAAAGTACACCCTGTCTTCATTAGATAAGGGTGGTTCAGCAAGTTCTCGTAATCGGCGAGTGTCTTTGGGTAGAGAGCGTCCTTAGGACGTATGCTGAGGAAGCCCGTGCAGGCACTACATCCGAGGAGTATAAGGACTAGACTGAGGAGGATATGATCTTTTGCTTTCATGGCTTAGGTACGAGTGCTTTAGAAGTTGATCGTTGTTCCGAGGGAGATAGTCAGTGGCTGGGGAATACCACGCATCCCCCACCCATACCAGTAGGTGCTCATCGTCTCGGCGTTGTATCCCCGACGGTTGAAAGAGATGGTCCCGAGATTTTGTAGCTGTAACATTAGCTCCATAGTAGAGAGACCAAGGGTCTCCAACCTGTCTTTGGGTATTGAGTAGGAGAGGGTGAGATCACGCACCTTGAGGTAATCCCCTGGGAAGATATGTAGGTCGGAGGCACTCCATGCGTGGGTGACGGCCTGATCTGTTATCTCACGTCCAGTGATTGCAGGTGATATGGTAGGATCTGCTTCATCCTCGGGCTTCTGCCAGTAGTGGAGATATTCTCTAGGGAGGTTGGATCCAGAGGATCCACCATTATAGGGTGCGGTAACGGCACGTAGGACGTTGCCACCGCTGTAGTAGAGCATAAGTGAGAGTGCAAGACCTCTCCACTCGATGCGGTTGGTAAGTGACCCGGTGCGAGTGGGGATCTTATTTCCAGAGAAGACAAGATCGTCCATGGTGATATCGGAGACATTGTCAGTCACCTCCCTCTCTCCTGTCTTTGGGTTGGTGTGGTAGTAGAGAGGCGTGCCATCCTTAGGACTAAGACCTGCAGAGGGGTAGCTGAAGATAGAGAGGTAAGGGTAGCCCACAGTGATCGCACTTCCTTGGGTGTAGGCAAAGGTGTTGCGATTGGACTCCTCTACATTGATCAGCTTATTGTTATTTACACCTAGGACGAGTGTAGGTGTATAGGAGACTTCGCCAAAATGGAAAGCCCCCGAGAGAGACAGCTCCACCCCTCTATTCTCCATTGTTCCGTAATTGAGTAAGAGCTTGCCCCAGCCGAGTGTCGGATCTGCCGTTCGTTCCGCCATCAGATCCGTGGTGTAGCGGTTGTAGAAGTCGATACTTCCCCAGAGTCGATTGCGGAAGAGTCCGAAGTCAAGACCGATATTGGTTGTCGCAGTTTTCTCCCATCTCAGGTTGGGGTTCGGTGGATTATTTATCTGTGATGCTTGCCCCTTGTTTGTGGGGTTATAGACCGGTGACGATAGCGTCAGGAAGGGACCTGCATCCTTAGGAACATTACCACCGATACCGTAGGTGAGCCGGAGAACCAGGTTGTCGAGCCAGTCTGATGACGGTTGCATAAAGTCCTCCTTGGAGAGGTGCCACATACCACCGACTGACCAGAGCGGACGGTACTGGTTGCGCGGGTCGGTTCCAAAGAGATTGGACTGATCCACGCGGATGCTTCCCGTCAGGTCATACTTCCCTGCAAAGGAGTAGGAGGTATTGCCGTAGAAGGAGACAAAGCGGTCCTCGCGCTCGAAAAGGTAATTCTCCAGTAAGTAGTCGTAGGTATAATTGTTGTTGATATCAAATGTCCCCTCAATATTTGCTAGCGTATTGGGATCTACTGGTATAAATCCGAGGGTGTTTGGATCAAATCCGAAGTGACTCACGGAGGTGCTCATCTCCTTAAGGGCTCGGATCTCCGATCCTGCGAGAGCGGTGAGGTAGTGATCCCCCTGCTCGAGGGTATAGTCAAGCTGCCCGCGGAGCGTATAGGCGCGCCCATCTCCTCTCACCTGGATTATCTTGCCGCCCTTGGGGATATTATAGATGATCTCACCTGTTGTCGCATCCCTCGTCGCAGCATTTACGATCTGAGACATTGCCTCATAGGACTTAGGGTCATAGGTTTTCTCGTTCTTGTCCTGACTGAAATCTCCCGAGTAGCGGAGCGAGAGATTGAGTCCGGAGAGTAGGTCGACTGTCAGCCCGGCATTGATCCTGTAGTAGCTGTTGTGAGTTGTAGAGAGCTCCAGCCCCTCATTGCGGAGAGGGGAGTAATGGAGATCGTATAGTCCTGCGTCGACGAGTCGCTTCAGCTCTGCCTCAGAGCGCCGACCAGGTATGGGGAGTGGATTTCCCTGATCGTCTGAGAGCATTGTGTAGGAGGGTAGGGAGCGGTAGTATCTGTAGAAGCTCCCTACGCCGATGTCCTCTCTACTGTCGCTGTAGGATCCGGTCAGACCGAGGTCGATGGTGAAGCGATCCGAAAGCGTGATGTCATCGCGCATGGTGAAGCCGTAGCGACGAGAGGAGGAAAACTTGTTCGTCGGATTATTGCCCACATAATTAGCGGTGATCATATATCGGTTGTTCGACGAGCCACCCGACAGCGCCAGGTTGTGCTGGTGCTCGACACCGGTGCGGAGGTAGAAGTCCTCTAGCTGGCTCCTATTGTCCAAAGATGCGAGGTGATCCATCTTGCTCCTTAGCTGATCTGCAGAGAGCACCCCATTACGATATCTTAGGATCGAGAGGAGGAGTGGAGAGGTGTAGTATTTGGAGTCCGCAGGTGGAACAGCTTGGAGAGGGAACTTCTCTTGGACTTGGAGTGAATGCTCTACCATCTCTCTCGTGTCCATCAGATTGAGCGCACTCATCCGCGGCTTGGTGACGAAGCGTACCGAGCCATTGTAGGCGAAGGTGGGCTTCGACTCCTTACTTCCCTGCTTGGTCGAGATGACGATCACACCATTCGCCGCACGAGCACCGTAGATGGAGGAGGCTGCAGCATCCTTCAGCACGGTGATGTTCTTGACCGTGGAGGGATTGATCGCAGATAGGTCTCCCTCGTAGGGCATTCCATCCACCACGATAAGGGGTCGGGTATTCCCTCTGAGGGTGGAGATACCGCGGAGGGTCAGTCCCTTGTCCGTACTCACCAGTCCTGCCACTTGACCATTGAGACGGTCGATCAGGTTGACGTCCAGCTTCTCTTGCAGTGCCTTCGGCTCTATGACGGAGAAGGATCCCGTCGCGCGCTCCTTGGAGAGCGTCTGGTAGCCGGTGACCACCACTTCACCGAGCAGCTCGACGTCATCCTTGAGTCGGACCTTCACGGAAGTATTGGAGGGGGACACAGTGACCTCCTGGGCGACCATACCGATGTATGAGATCTGGAGTGTCAGAGGGCGCGAGTAGGGGATGTGGAGGGTAAAGGCTCCATTGACATCGCTGTAGCAGGCGATCTTGTG
Source organism: Porphyromonas sp. C0041D3 (assembly GCF_056590575.1). NCBI lineage: Bacteria > Pseudomonadati > Bacteroidota > Bacteroidia > Bacteroidales > Porphyromonadaceae > Porphyromonas > Porphyromonas sp. C0041D3. Next base: position 28,688 of record NZ_JBWPWJ010000007.1, on the reverse strand, counting down.
ATCCTCCTTAGCGATGATGGTCACACCGGGGAGTGGCTGGTCGGTCTGATCTGTGACGAGACCGGTCACCTTGTATCCTTCGGCTTGCTCTCCAGCTATCTCCTCTGCGACTGCACTCGGAAGAGGCAGGGCCAGGAGCAGTAGGAGCGCAGTCAGTAACGTGCTGTGTAGGTACTTCATAAAAGGATATCTGTGGCTTAGTGAGTGAACTGTAGGGCTGCCTCGACGGTATCGTATATGGCATCTCCTCGGAGATCACGGTGGAGTATCTTCCCCTCCGGATCGAGGAGCAGGATCTGAGGTATGCCGCGGATGTTATAGACTTTATTCGTGGGGCTGATCGCCTCTCTGTCGAGGAGGATCTGCGGCCAGTTGACCTTGTCCTCCTGTATCGCATGGAGCCACGGCTCGCGCTCCACATCCTCTGACACCCCGAGTACGGTGAAGTGATCCCCTGCAAAGGTCTCATAGACTCGTCTCACGCTGGGGGTCTCTGCACGGCACCAGGTGCAGGTGCTGCTCCAAAAGTCGACCAGGACAAACTTCCCCCTGAGGTCGCTCAGCGTGATCCTATCTCCCTCCGGCGTGGTGCCCGAGATCTCAGGAGCCTCGACGCCAACTGCACTCTGAGAGGAATGATCCAGCATGGCGACGGCATTGCGGTACATGTCGCTCTCCTGCGTGGCAGGGTCGAAGTGTCCCAGCTCCTCACGGACCGAATTGATCTCATCGATCGTATTCAGAGAGAGACGTGGTAGGCGATTGGTGTAGAAAAGGTAGAGCCCGAAGAGATCGGTCGGCTGTTCGCTGCTCATCACGCTGTCGATGTAGGCCTGACGATCCTCCTCACTCTTGTAGAAGTAGGGGTCGGTCTTCTCCTTGATCTGCCGCATCGTCTCGTCATCGTCAAGGTTACGGACGCGATTAAATTCGTTCTCCAGCGAATCCATCAGCTGCCTGTTGGCTGCTCTACTCATACCATCGGCATAGGTCTGATAGCGCTCGGCAAGGTCCGTCCCCTCTGCGTGGATGGTAAGGAAACGAGAGGGACTGACCCCCACGGTGACCTTATTGACACCGGGCTCCAAGAAGGCGTAGAGAATAGTATTATTATAGCTCTCGTCTGTCATCGGTACTAGTGCATAGAGTGCCGGCGGAAGCGTGTCGGATCGCATCTCGAAGCCTCCGTCCGTAGAGACTGACAGAGTATCTATCGGCTCGATGTAGTCGTACTGCTGGTCAAGGACCCGACCCAGGATGATCGACGATACGGGCAGGTTATCCTCTACACTTCCACGGAGGACCAGGTCGGTCTCTGTCCGGGGAGCACATCCTGTAAGGAGTAGAATCGTTGCTGTAAGGAGTAGTCTATTAGTTGCTGTCATAGGACTAATGCGTTTGGAGATGAATTTTTTCTTGCCAAATTAAATGAAACGCCAAAAGTACGAAAAAATTAATTAACGCGCGCTCTCCTGAGTAATTTTTTTTGAAGCGTAAGGGTGTGAACTATTACCGGTAATAGAGATGACCGATAGCTGGGGGAGACTTTGTGCTGATCCTCAGGCTGTCTCCACAGGTTGCATTCTCGGTCTTCTCTTGTAGGATCCGGTGGGGCTCTTGTGGGAAAAAAGGGTACATTTGGGGGAAAAACTAGAGTGGAACGATATGACTAAGACTGAGGAACTGGTGGCAAAGCAGAGGGAGTACTTCCGGTCGGGAGTGACCCTGCCCTGCCGCTTTCGCTGTGAGATGCTGGACCGCTTGTATCACGTGATACGGATGAGTGAGTCGGAGATTGAAGCTGCGCTGCAGGCGGATCTGGGGAAGAACCGCTTCGAGGCTTATACCACGGAGGTCGGTTTCGCCCTGAGCGAGATCAGCTACCTACGACGCCACCTCCCCCGGATGATGCGCCCGAAGAGGGTCTGCACCGACCTATCCAATCTCCCCGGGCGGAGTAGGATCGTCCCGGAGCCGTATGGCAACGTGCTGGTGATGAGTCCGTGGAATTACCCCTTCCAGCTGAGTATCTCGCCTCTCGCCGGTGCTATCGCGGCAGGGAATACGGTGGTTCTTAAGCCCTCCAATTACTCCATAAATACCTCCCGGCTGCTCAGCCGACTCATCCGAGAGACCTTTCCTCCCGAGTATATCACGGTGGTGGAGGGCGACCGGTATGTCAATCAGGACCTGCTGGATGCCCGCTTTGACTACATCTTCTTCACCGGATCAACTCGTGTGGGGCGGGTGGTGATGGAGAAGGCGGCGGCTCACCTGACGCCCGTCTCGCTGGAGCTGGGCGGGAAGAGCCCCTGCATCATCGATCCGACAGCTAAGCTGGACCTTGCGGCTCGGCGCATCGCCTGGGGGAAGTGCCTCAATAGCGGTCAGACCTGTGTCGCTCCGGACTATGCGCTGGTCCATCGGTCGGTCGTGGAGCCCTTCATCAGCGCCCTGAAGCGCGCTTTTGTCATGCAGGTGGGTGAGCATGCGGAGCTTAACCCGAACTATCCGCGGATCATCAATCGCAAGAAGTTTGACCGCCTCTGCGATATGATCACTGCGTCTGATGTCCTGTGGGGTGGGGCAGTGTCGGAGGAGACCCTCAGGATCGCCCCCTGCATCGTGCGGGGTGACTGGGACTGCGCTGCGATGGGGGAGGAGATCTTCGGTCCCATCTTCCCTATTCTGATCTACGATAGTCTCGATGAGGTGATCCGTGAGGTGACCGATCGACCCCGTCCCCTGGCACTTTACCTCTTTACCGAGGATCGGAGGGTGGAGCGAGAGGTGATCTCCCGCATACCCTTCGGTGGGGGCTGCGTCAATGACACGATTATGCACCTCGCCTCGTCTCAGATGCCCTTCGGGGGAGTGGGGGAGAGCGGTATGGGCGGCTACCATGGGCGCTTCTCCTTCGAGACCTTCTCTCACCGGAAGAGCATCCTCCACAAGGCTACCTGGCTGGATCTGCCGGTCCGTTATGGTCGAAATATTGAGCGGGATCTCCGGCTGGTGCGACTGATGTTGCGTTAGTCTGACTTTTTGTCAGACCACTATTTTGGGTACCTTTGGACTTGACAAAGTGTGACCCTATATGAATAATAGCATACCCAAGGAGGAGATCCGCCGTGCTAAGCAGCGGCAGCAGATCGTCGGCGACTGTCCGGCGCTCAATCGGGCTGTCGAGGTGGCTCTCCTCATTGCTCCGACCGATGTCAGCGTCCTCGTGGGAGGAGAGAGTGGCGTCGGGAAGGAGGCGTTCCCCAAGATCATCCACCAGAATAGTCTCCGCAAGCATGGACCCTATGTGGCGGTCAATTGTGGAGCGATCCCTGAGGGGACGATAGACTCCGAGCTCTTTGGGCACAAGAAAGGCTCCTTCACCGATGCGGTGACGGAGCGCCAGGGCTACTTTGAGGTGGCCGATGGGGGGACGATCTTCCTTGACGAGGTGGGCGAGTTGCCTATGGCGACCCAAGCGCGACTCTTGCGGGTGCTGGAGAGTGGCGAATTTATGAAAGTAGGCTCTTCCGACGTCCAGCGCACCGATATCCGCGTCGTGGCGGCGACGAATGTCAATCTCCAGGAGGCGGTCAAGCGAGGTGACTTCCGTCAGGACCTGCTCTATCGACTCAATACGGTCACGATCGACCTGCCACCCCTCCGGGATCGGGGTCGAGATGTGATCCTGCTCTTCAAGAAATTTGCCGCCGACTTTGCCGATAAGTACCATATGCCTCCGATCCGTCTTGAGGAGGCGGCGGAGCAGCTCCTCGAGAGCTACGACTGGCCGGGGAATATCCGACAGCTGCGCAACGTGGTGGAGCGTCTCAGCGTGATCGCCCCGGATCGGATGATCAGCCGCGAGGTGCTGCAGGACAATCTCCCCCGTAATGCCGAGGTGCGCCATCCTGCGTTGGTCTCTCCCACGATCGGCTATGAGTCGATGATGGATGAGCCGGCCGGGAGCAGTGCCGGGATGGGGGCCATTATGTCGATGCTTCGGGACGTAAAGGGGAGCGTCGGAGAGCTGACACAGCTCTTCTACCGCTTCCTCCAGACACAGGTCCATCGCGAGCCCGTCGGTAGCCTGATGATGCCCGACCGGACTGCGGAGATCCCCTTACAAGATCTGTCACACGTCGCCCCGTCATCGGCTTCAGGGGAAGTCAAGGTGGGCGACCTGCAGGCAGACTTCGAGGAGCTGACCAGCACAGAGGGCAAGATGCTTACCCTCGAGGAGATGAGCCAGAGGTACATCGACTTTGTCCTCGAGAAGAATAAGGGCTCTCGCAAGCAGACGGCAGAGGACCTCGACATCTCGGAGCGCACGCTCTACCGCAAGCTCAATAAGCAGTGATGAAAAAGTCTATCCTCATATCGCTCCTTCTCATGCTCCTCCTCGCGGGCTGCCATATCAAGTACTCGCTCAATGGTGCCAGCATCGACTACACGAAGATCAAGACGGTCTCCATCACAGACTTTCAGAACCTCGCCCCTACTGTCTATCCACCCCTTGCGCAGCGCTTCACGGAGGACCTGAAGGATCGCTTCCAGAGGCAGACGCGCCTACGTGACATACCGACTAATGGCGACCTGAGCATCGAGGGAGAGATCGTCGGCTACGACCTCTCGGCGGAGGCGGTCCAGGAGAATGCCTTTGCCGCCAAGACTCGCCTCACCCTCCGGATCAACGTCCGCTTTACGAATAAGGTGAATGAGGAGGAGAATTTTGAGCGAGAGTTTACCTCCTTTGGCACCTTCGACAGCTCGCAGATGTTTGTCGACGTGCAGGATCAGCTTTGCGAGGAGCTGACCAAGGATATCATCAATCAGATCTTCAATGCTACCGTGGAGAATTGGTAGCCCCTATGGATAAAGCCCGACTATGACCTACGACGATCTCTCCCGTGCCCTTGCCGACCCGATGACGCTGACGGCGTACCACCTCGATGACCTCCTCGAGCTGAGCCGGCAATACCCCTACTGTGAGGCACTCCACCGGCTGCTCCTCATCGATCTCTACCGTAGCGAGGATGTGCGCTTCCCTGCGGAGCTGAAGCGCCGACTGATGTACCTGCACGACCCTTTTTCTCTCCTCTTGTCACTGGATGCTACCTCCGGAGGACCGCAGTCCCACTCTTACGACCTGATCGACCGCTTTGTCCGGAGCTATCGTCCTGAGGAGTCCGCTGTCTCCGATGAGACGACGGCTGCGACCCCCTCAGCCAAGTCACCGACTAAGACCGGGCGGACGAAGCGAGAGACTGAGGCTCAGATCGTCCAGGACTTCCTCGATGAGGGACCCGAGGCGGAGAAGATCCGCATCCGTCCCGACAGTAAGGAGGACGATGTGGCCCTCCCTCCCGAGGACGAGGATAATGGTCCACTGCCTGGTGAGGAGCTCTTCACGGAGAAGCTGGCCATGATGTACGCCTCCCAGGAGCGGTACTCCGAGGCGATGACGATCCTTAAGACCTTGAATTTGAAATATCCAGAAAAAAGTGGTTACTTTGCCGAGCGAATTGGTCAGCTTGAGCAACGTCGTAAGGGACTCGTGGCGGACTGATTTATTTGGATTTAATATGAGATCAGGGACGTGAGGTCCCTGCATACGAGTAAGTTTTTAAGAGAGGAAAATGTTTACGTTCCTTAATGTTTTAGGCGTTCTTGCAGCTATCCTGCTGATCTTCGTGGTCACCATCCAGGATAGTAAGGGTGGCGGTCTCGCAAGTGGCTTCTCCAGTGCCAATAATGTGATGGGCGTCCGTCGCTCCACAGATATGATCGAGAAGGTCACCTGGTGGCTGGCCGGCATTATGTGCCTGCTCTGCGTCGTTGGAGCCAAGTGGACCCCCACCGTTCAGCACGCCATCAATAAGCAGGAGAGTGTCATCAATGACTATGTCGACCAGGCCACTATCCCTGCTCCCGCTGATGCACAGCCCTTCGGTGGCAACGCCGTAACACCCGCAGAGACGCCCGTTGCACCCGCAGAGGCACCTGCTACACCTGCTGAGCCTGCTACTCCCGCAGAGTAAAGGCTTCAAGTGGTGTCACCACTCCTGAATAGCTCGCGAGAGTGATCAGAAGGTCTGAGTCAGCAGATTATCCGGCTGAAGGATTGCTATTTTGCCTAAAGAGTGGTACCTTTGCACCCTGAAACTTAAGTACACGAATACAATAATATAGAGACAAGATATTATGTCACGAGTATGTCAACTGACCGGCAAAAAGGCGATCAAGGGCAACAGCGTGTCTCACTCCCACCGCAGTGAGAGGAGGACATTCAATGCCAACCTTTTTAACCGCAAGTTTTACTGGCCCGAGGAGGACTGCTGGGTACACCTACGTGTCTCCGCCAAGGGTCTCCGCCTGATCAATAAGGTGGGTCTGGATGCTGCGCTCCGTAGTGCTGCATCGAAGGGATATCTGGACGACTTCATCATTACCGATAAGGCCTGATACTCTACGAGAGGATTTTGGACCACTACCCCTCACTTGTGATGCTGCGTGAGGCACTGTCCGTGAGAGTCCTTCCCTGATTTTTTGTAACCGCATAGATAGATCAATCACGATATGGCCAAGAGAAAGAAAGCCAAGAGAGCTAAAGGGAACCGTGTCCAGGTGATCCTGGAGTGCACGGAGATGAAAGAGAGTGGTCTGCCCGGTACATCACGCTACATCACTACGAAGAATAAGCGTAATACCACCGAGCGCCTTGAGCTGATGAAGTACAATCCCATCCTCAAGCGCATGACCCTACACAAGGAGATTAAGTAATCCTCAGATCGACTAGTACATTATGGCAAAGAAAGCGATATCAACCCTCCATGCCAGTGACGGCCGTACTTACTCCAAGGTAGTGAAGATGGTAAAGTCCCCCAAGACGGGTGCTTATGTCTTCTCGGAGCAGATGGTCCCCAACGAGATGGTCCAGGAGGTCCTTAAGGCAAAGTGACTTAGAGCTGACCCTCAGTCAGCCTATAGATAACAAAGCGAGCGCTAGCAGAGTCTTTTCTCTACTTGCGCTCACTTTTTTTTGCCTCCTGACTCAGGATGGACTTGTACCGAACAAGCATTGCTTTCCCGAGCGAGAGCTTGGCAGAATACTTCGGATGCAATAGTCAAGGAGAATAATCACTTGAGTGAGGACATTCTCACAGAGCCACTCCTGATCTGAGACTATGCAGTGGTCATAAGGAGGCGTATTGTACCGAATTAGGAGACTGTCGTTTTTCTACGAAATACTCTGGTGAACGTAATGAGAGAGAAAGACTCGAGACGATGTCCACACTGTGGGCATCGCCAGTCCTTAAGGACATGCATGCCCTACCTTATACACGCATATGGTTACAGGATCAAGTGTGAATAATGCGGCTGCGACCTTGTGCCGGACTATTACCCTATTCCCTTTCCAGTCGGTTTTTTTACCGGATTTGCTACCATCGTCATCGTAGCTGGCTTTTGCCTTTACTTTCTACATTGGTCATTGTTATCGGTAGCAATAGTGTCGATGACGGTTCTGTTGGCTCCTCTCCTTTTAGCGTGTTACATAGTTCTCCATAGGATTACATTCAAGAAATTGTAACCCCTTAACTATGAGAATTTGACGTATCAGTGCAGTTGTCGGACTAAGTCTCAAGCATTCGACCCCTTACTCTGTTTTGCCAAGCGTCAGAGGTCGATGGTCAGGCCATCGTAGGCGGGGGCGATGCCGGGAGGGCAGAGGGCACAGATATCCTCGTGGGTACCGAAGTCGTGGTCGATGTGGGTGAGGTAGGTCTGCTCCGGTCCGATGCGGTGGATCACCTGCAGTGCCTCATCGAAGCTTAGGTGCGAGGGGTGCTCGCGGATCCGCAGGGCGTTGATCACCAGTGTACGGACGCCCCGGAGGATCTCGTAGCTCTCCTCGGGCAGGGTCTTGCAGTCGGTGATGTAGGCGAGGTCTCCGATGCGGTAGCCGAGGATCGGGAGCTGTCCGTGCAGTACGGTGAAGGGCAGCACATCCGCATAGCGCTCGTCCGCAACAGGCTCCCCGGAGGTGAGTGGGTGGAGCTCCAGCGTAGGCGAACCTGGATACTTCTTTGGTCCAAAGGAGTAGGGCATCACCCGGTGAAGCGCATCGATCACCCTCGGGAGGGCAAAGATGGGGAAGGTGTGGTGGTGATTGGAGAAAGCCCTTACGTCATCCATCCCGCCTATATGGTCGTAGTGCTCGTGCGTCACAAAGATTGCATCCAGGTGATCCAGATCCTCACGAAGCCCTTGCTGCCTGAAGTCCGGTCCCACATCGATCATAATCAGTCGCCCGCCCGATCGGAGGAGGACGGCGGAGCGCAGACGCTTGTCACGCGGATCAGCGGACCGGCAGACCGGACAGCGGCACCCGAGCTGTGGCACCCCGCGAGAGGTACCGGTGCCGAGGAAGGTGAGCGTACCTTTCTCCATATCTCTTTACTCCTCCATCATCTGATTGACCGAGCGCATCAGTATGCTACGTACATACCGCACCTCGGGGCGTATCTCTATCCCAAAGCGCTCATTCACCTTAGCAATGATCAGGTCAGCGAGCCGTCTGATGTCCGCGGACTCGCCGTGGCTGTGGTTGATCAGCACGAGAGGCTGCTTGTCGTAGGTCCCCACCTTCTCATTTCGATACCCCTTCATCCCCACCTGCTGGATCAGCCAGGCAGCCGGGATCTTGTGTCGGGTGCCGTCCTCACTGTCGTAGTGTGGCACATCGGGGTACTCGCTCTGCAGCTCCTCCAGCTTCGCTGTGGTGACAAAGGGATTCATAAAGAATGATCCCGCATTGGGCAGCTCGGCTGGGTCGGGGAGCTTCGACTGGCGAATGGAGATCACCTCCTCGGCGACACGAGCGGGGGTAAGACCCTGCTCCTCTCTCAGGTCGCTGAGCCCCCTGTACTCAAGCCTAGGCTTGGGGACCTTGGAGAGGGTAAGCTCGATCGCCGTGACGACGGCAGAGACCATACTCTCCTCCTTGAAGATCGAGTGGCGATAGCTGTATTTCGCCTCCGTAGCGGGGAGGTCGTGTGCGGAGCCGTCCCTCAGGTCGATATAGTGGATCTTGTCGAGTACGTCATAGATCTCTGCGCCGTAAGCACCGATGTTCTGCACCGCTGCGGCACCGCTGTCGCCCGGGATGAGGGCAAGGTTCTCGATTCCCCACCAGCCCTTCGTCGTCGTCTCTGTGACCAGCTCGTGCCACCTCTTCCCCGCCCCCACACGGAGCCGGACAGTCTTGTCATCCTCTGAGACGATCGCGACATCGGACCCGGTATAGCGGAGGACGGCGCCCTTGAAGTCGCCATTGAAGAGGAGGTTGCTCCCCCCTCCGATGGTGATAAAGGGGATGGTCCGGAAGTACTCGTCCCGAGCCAGTGTCCGGACATCCTCCTCACTCTCCAGGGTGATGAAGAAAGCGGCTCGGACATCGAGGCCGAAGGTATTGTGCTCCTTGAGCGGTTGATCCTGCGTAATGCGCATAATTAGACTATAGTGATGTATATCTTCCTCAAAGGTACCCAAATTCTTCGCCGTCGTTGCTATCCGGAGCTGTCGGCTGGGGATTGAGTCTAAAGTGTTACCTTCGCGGGATAAAACTCCTTTATTTTTGTCTTGACAATATAACTTGCTTTTCGGGAATGGGTGTCCTAAGGATACGCAATAGGTGGGTCGCTATGCTGGCTCACACCGGTCTGGCAGTGGTGCTGATGACACTCTGCAGGCTGCTTTACTACTTCTTCAATAAGAGTCTTTTCAGCTTCATCGCGATGCCACATCTGCTGACGCTCCTTGCCGGAGGGCTTCACTACGATGTGGCAGTGATCCTCTACGGCTGTATCATCTACTATCTGATGATGATAGCGGGAGCGCTTCTGCCACCACGAGTGGAGCAGCGTCGCTGGTGGCAGGTGGTGAGGGCGGTCGGCTTCCTTCTGCCGATGGGCCTGATGCTGGTGATGAATATCTGCGACACAGGTTACTATCCCTATATCCTGAGCCGTGCCTCAAGGCACCTCTTCTACGAGTTTGGCGAGGAGGATATGGTTGGTCTTGCTGGAGGCTTTATGGTCCAGTTTTGGCCACTCACCTTGGCATTCTTCGCCCTGATGTCTCTGCTGGTCTACGGCTTTCTCCACTTCTCCTTTGCCCCCGTGGTAGAGCAAAAAAGGAGTCCGCTGGTGCACCGGATAGCAGGTGCTCTCGTCGCTGTCGGACTCATAGTGGTCGGGATGCGCGGCACCCTCCGATCCCATGAGCGACCACTCAGTGAGACGATAGCCGACAGATACATCGAGGACTATCGGGAGGTGGCGCTGGTGCTGAATACCCCTTACTCGCTCTCCCGGAGCTCCGGTGCGCGCTTTGTCCGGTACCGGTTTTACGACCCGACCGAGCTTAGGCGGATCTTTGACCCCGTCTATCAGGCTGAGCCACTCGAGCCGGGAGATACCCTCTTCGGATCGTTACGGGGATACAATGTGATGATCGTCCTGATGGAGAGCATGGGGCGGGAGTACATCGGTGCGCTCAATACGGACATCCCCGGCTACGAGAGCTACACCCCGTTCCTCGACTCGCTCATCCCTCATACGCTCTACGCAAAGTACGGCTATGCCAATGGGAAGCGCTCCGTCGAGTCTTTCCCATCGATCTATGCATCGCTCCCTACCTTTGGCGCCACTTTTAATGATAAGGAGTTCCAGATGAATAGCTATCAGCAGTGTCACGCCTTTACGTCGGGGCTGCCGCTGATGCTGAGGGATGAGGGGTATGACCTGAAGTTTTACCACGGTGACGAGCCGGGGGCGATGGGCTTCTATGACTTCCTCCACCGGATGGGGCTTGAGCGCCAGTACACGGCGGAGGACTTCCGTCAGGAGGTGCCGGATGCCGATCGGTACTTCATGAAGTCGTGGGGCGTCTTTGACGATCCCTTTGAGCAGGCTATGGCGCGGGATATGAAGCGCTCCCTCAGAGAGCCCTTCGGAGCCTTCTTCTTCTCCCTCACCAATCACCACCCCTTCCAGCTCCCTCGGGGGTATGAGAAGAGGTATAAGCCGGGTACGCTCCCGATCCACCGCACAGCGCAGTATGCCGATGAGGCGCTGCGAGACTTCTTCGACTCCATCAAGGATGAGCCGTGGTATGACCATACGATCTTCGTCATCACGGGCGACCACACCAATCAGAGTGACCGCCCCGAGTACGACTGCCCTGCAGGCAGGTCGATGGTGCCGATCTGCTTCTATGTCCCCGACGGATCCCTCCGGGGTGAGATCTCCGATCGCGTTGTCCAGCATCTCGACATCTATCCCACACTGCTCTATCTGCTGGGGATAGACCGAGCGATCTACTCCTATGGTCACAATATCTTTGATGACCGGGTGGATCACTATGCACTCAATAACTTCTTTGACCGGTACTTTCTCTTTACAAAGGAGCTGACCGTGGTGATGCGGCGGGATGGGGAGGTCTCTCTCGAGGCTCCTCGCGCACCGGTGCAGACGGATCATCCCGACCCGACATTGCCGAGCGACTCCATCCGGGACCACTACAGCCACCTACTGAGAGCGATTGCGCAGGACTATAGTGAGCGGCTCTTCTCCTCGGGCTTTGTGCTGACCGACCCTGCCGCTACCGAGGCGGGCGCACAGCATTAGCCCCCTTCGTAAGGCTGAAGTCTAATACCGATATTAGATCGATCTAATATCGGTATTAGACTTCACTAATATCGGTATTAGGTATCCGCTTGTAGGACTGGGCTCTAATGCGCTTGGTCTGAGGTGGTGGATAGGTGGGCTATTTGTCGTATCTTTGTGATCAGTGGTGTGGCATCGTTGCCGGCTTGCCGGGAGCTGTCGCCGCCCTGTCTTTTACCCTATTAAGAGCCTTGTATGAGCGAGATAGTAGAACCAGTAAAAAGCGGCGAGGAGAAGTCGCTCAACTTTATACAGCAGATCGTGGAGCGTGACCTCAGGGAGGGACTCCACAACGGACGCATCCAGACCCGCTTCCCACCGGAGCCCAATGGCTACCTCCACATCGGCCACGCCAAGGCGGTTTGTATGGACTTCGGCATCGCCGAGAAGTATGGCGGTGTCTGCAACATCCGCTTCGATGACACCAATCCCGTCAAGGAGGATCAGGAGTATGTCGATGCGATCCTGCGGGATATTGAGTGGCTCGGCTTCCACTGGGGCAACGTCTACCACGCCAGTGACTACTTCGATAAGCTCTATGACTTTGCCGTCGATCTGATCAAGCGGGGCCTCGCCTACGTCGATGAGCAGACGTCCGAGCAGATCGCTGCTCAGAAGGGGACGCTCACTGAGCCCGGGACAGCCAGCCCTTACCGGGATCGCCCGGTGGAGGAAAACCTCCGGCTCTTCGAGGAGATGCGTCACGGTAAGCACGCCGAGGGGTCGATGACCCTCCGGGCGAAGATTGATATGGCTCACCCCAACCTCCTCTTCCGCGACCCGATCATCTACCGCATCATCAAGAAGCCGCACGCTCGCACCGGGACGGACTGGTCGGTCTACCCGATGTACGACTTTGCGCATGGGCAGAGTGACTACTTCGAGGGAGTGACCCACTCGATCTGTACGCTCGAGTTTGTCCCCCACCGCCCACTTTATGATTACTTCATTGATCTCCTCAAGCCAGAGGATAGTGAGTATCGCCCGCGCCAGTATGAGTTTAATAGGCTCAATCTCACCCACACGGTGATGAGTAAGCGGAAGCTACTGGAGCTGGTGCAGCGCGGTCTCGTCCACGGCTGGGATGACCCCCGGATGCCCACCCTCGTCGGTATGCGCCGGAGGGGCTACACCCCGCAGAGCATCCGAAACTTCATCGGGGCCATCGGCTACACGAAGTACGATGGCACCATCGAGGAGGAGCACCTGGAGCACTATGTCCGGGAGGATCTGAATAAGGTCGCCACCCGTGCCGCTGTGGTCCTCGACCCGATCAAGCTGGTGATCACCAATTACCCCGAGGGAGAGACGGAGGAGATGGAGTGCGTCAATAATCCGGAGGACCCGGATGCCGGCACCCACACGCAGACCTTCGGTCGAGAGCTCTGGATCGAGCGGGAGGACTTTATGGAGGATGCACCCAAGAAGTACTTCCGTCTCACGCCCGGGCGCGAGACTCGACTCCGCTCCGCCTACATCGTCACCTGCACCGGCTGCGAGAAGGACTCCACCGGACAGGTCACCACGGTCTATGCCGAGTATGACCCGGATAGCAAGACCGGTGGTGCCACCGCCGATCGCAAGGTGAAGGGGACCATCCACTGGGTCTATGCTGCCGGGGCGCAGCCGGTAGAGGTCCGTATGTACGACCACCTCTTCTCTGCCGAGGATCCGATGGCGGAGGAGTACGAGGACATCAGCGAGCTGATCAATCCTCAGAGCGAGACGATCCTTTACCCATGCTATGCTGAGAAGTTTATCACGGAGGCTCAGGTGGAGGACCACTACCAATTTGTCCGCAAGGGCTACTTCACTAAGGACAAGGACAGCACAGACGAGCTGCCAGTATTCAATCAGACTGTCTCCCTCCGCGACTCGTGGAAGAAGATGGTCAGTAACGACAAAGCCAATAAGTAATAGGTCATGCTAATGAGTACGCAACCCCATACCCGGTCCCATCAGTGGCAGATTCTGAGTGCCCTCTGCCTGCTCTTCCTCGCTCCGCTCACGATGCTCGCCCAGAGCCGCAAGAATGTGGTGGATGAGGTGGCCTGGGTCGTGGGTGATGAGCCGATCCTGCTCTCCGACATTGAGCGACAGAGGATGTACTACGAGAGTATGGGGCAGCCCTTCCAGGGTGATCCTCGCTGCATCATCCCCGAGCAGATGGCGATCTCAAAGCTCTTCCTCAATCAAGCTAAGATCGACAGCATCGAGCCCAATCAGCAGATGATCAATGCCAATGTCAATCAGTGGCTGGAGCAGGTGACTAATCAGCTGGGGAGCAAGGAGAAGCTCGAGGAGTACCTCGGTCAGAAGTACTCTCAGATACGGGAGGAGCGCCGTAAGGTGGTGGCTGAGCAGTACACCGTCATGCAGATGCAGCAGAAGATTGTCGGAGAGGTGATGGTCGCCCCATCGGAGGTCAATCGCTTCTATGAGCAGATCAATAAGGACTCCCTTCCCTTTGTCCCCACGACGGTGGAGGTGCAGATACTCACTCTTCAGCCCAAGATCTCTATCAAGGAGGTCGATGCGGTAAAGCAGCGGTTGGTCGACTTCACGGAGCAGGTCAATAGTGGCAAGTCGGACTTTGAGACCCTGGCTCGTCTCTACTCCAAGGACAATGAGACAGCCCTTAAGGGTGGTGAGATCGGCTTTGTCGGTCGTGCGGAGCTGGAGCCGGAGTTTGCCAACGTCGCCTTTAGCCTCAATGACCCAAAGAAAGTGTCACGCATCGTGGAGACGAAGCGGGGCTACCACATCATCCAGTTGATCGAGAAGCGGGGCGACCTGATCAACGTGCGGCACATTATGCTGAGTCCGGAGGTCAATCAGGAGGAGCTCCTCGCAACCAATAGCCGGATGGACTCCATCGCCGGCATCATCACGAGGGACAGTGTCCCCTTTGCCACTGCTGCGCTCTACTACTCCTCGGATGAGGATACCCGGCTGAGTAACGGACAGATGGTGAACGCCAATCAGCAGAGCTCCCTCTTCGGTACCTCTCGCTTCCAGATGTCCGACCTGCCTCAGGAGATGTCCCCGCTCGTATCGGAGCTGGGCGAGGGAGAGATCACCAAGCCTTTTACCATGACGGATAAGAATAACCACCTCGTCGTGGCTATTGCCCGTCTCAAGAGCCGTAAGTCGGGTCACCGCGCCAATGTCGTCGACGACTATCAGGTGATCAAGGATATGGTGGAGGGGAAAAAGCGCGAGGAGCTGCTCGACGAGTGGATCCGCGAGAAGCAGAAGACCACCTACGTCAGCATCGCACCCGCCTATCGGCAGTGCACCTTTCAGTACCCCGGCTGGGTACTCCGTGAGGGCACGGAGAAGGAGTAAGCTTGTCCCAATACTGCAAGAGTAGTCTCGTATGAACGAAGGTGACCCTCGTCATCCCATTCTCATAGCTCTGGCACTGACGCTCCTGTCGGTGGCAGGGCTTCTGGCTACTCAGGCTCGGCCATCGGCTCCCGGGACTGCCGGCTTGCTCTCCTCCCTGCAGACGGCGCCTCCTGATACGACCGGCAAGGAGCGGATCATCATAGAGCACGTGGACCTGTGGCGCTTCGATAAGGAGGTCAACCCCGATGCTCAGATCCTGACGGGGAACGTTGTCTTCAAGCATGACAACGCACTGATGTACTGCGACAGTGCGCTCCTCTATAGGGAGACCAATCGATTTGAGGCTTTTGGCAACGTCCACATCCACCAGGCTCAGGATACGGTCGATATCTACTGCAACTACCTTGACTACGACGGCTACACGAAGCTTGCACGACTCCGAGAGCTGGTACAGATGGAGCAGGGGGAGAATACCCTCCTCACTGATAGCTTGGACTACGATCGTATGTCGGGGATCGCTTACTACTTTGACTACGGCTCGGTCGCTGACAGCCTCAATGTGCTCTCGAGCGTCTATGCGGAGTACTCCACGGTGGATAAGACGGCGGTCTTCTACAACGACGTCGTGCTACAGAATGACAACTTCACCCTCTACTCCGATACGCTGCACTACGACACTAATACCAAGATCGCTACCATCCTCGGTCCCACAACGATCGAGGGCGACAGCGGTATCATCTACGCTACTCGCGGCACCTACCGGACGGAGGAGGACGTGGCGACACTCCTTGATCGGGCCGAGATCGTCTCCGGCAGCCGATGGATGACGGGTGACTCTCTCATCTACGACCGCCCCGCACACTTTGCCGACCTCTATGGTAGTGTCATCCTCAGGGATACGGCTGAGAGTATGGAGCTGAGGGGCAATCATGTGATGTACAACGACTCCACCGAGTGCGGTGAGGCGATAGACCATGCGTATATCTACGAGTACTCCGACTCCGACCACCTCTTTACCGGTGCGGATAGGATGCAGCTGATCAAGGTCGACTCCGTCAATAATATCGCTAAGGGGATAGGCAATGTCCGTACCTGGCGCAGAGATGCACAGGCTGTCGCTGACTCGATGGTCTACCTCACTCAGGACTCGGTGATGAAGATGTATGGTCGCCCCTTCGTCTGGAGCGGTCTCTCACAGGTCACCGGTGACTCGATCCGCCTTTTTATGAAAAATGGCTCCGTCGAGCGCGCCCTGATCGGAGAGAATGCCTATATGTCCCAGCATCTGCGGAAAAAGTACTACAATCAGATGCGAGGACGAGAGGTGGAGGCCTACTTCCACGAGGGCGAGATGGACTCCGTATGGACGCGAGGCAATGCGGAGACGATCTACTTCAGTGAGAATAAGGACTCCATCCAGACCGAGCAGACGCATACGCAGAGCAGCGAGATACTGACGCAACTGGAGAATCGAGAGGTGGTGCGGATCCTCCTCCTTGGACAGACAAAGGGACGCACGAAGCCGATCTTCCTCGTCGAGGAGAGCGATCTGGTCTATCCCGACTTCGTCTGGTTCCCCGAGGGGCGCCCGGTCGACTCGCTGGATATCTTCCGTCGCACCCCGACACCTGGCCAGAGTGGAGGCGATTTGGTGCCGCGCCCACCGACGACAGGTCTCCTTCAGGACCTCCCGACTCCTAAGGAGGAGAAGCCTCAGCAGGCTGTGCAGACCTCACTCCCATCGGACTCGCTCGTGACAGCGCTGACCGACTCTATCATCCGGACGATGGCGGACACCACCGGCATATCGATCGACTCGATCAGGAGTCATGTGATGGACTCCCTTGCTGTCTCTCTGCCACAGGCGGGTCGTGAGATCCTGCAGGGCGCAGCCGACAGCACCCTCAGGGCCATCTTCGGGCAGCGGGTCACCGAGTTCCTTGACGGGCGACAGCGCCCCGCCGAGGTGACCGACTCCCTCCGTCGCATGGGTACCGCTCAGCTCGACTCACTCGGACTAACACGTAAGGCTGTGACCGATGAGGCAGAGACCAAGGCGCGTGAGGTGATCACAGGGCTCAAGAGAGAGCGACAGGCCACGATCCGCAAGGAGGACGAGGCGACACAACCTAAGAAGAAGTGACCGTACTATGGGATGGGGAAGTTTTTTTAAGTCTAAGAAGCCAAGAGGATTCAGGTACACCTACCTCACCTTTGACCCAAAGAAGAAGGAGCTGGAGCGCAAGATCCGGCTCTCCAAGCATAGGGTCGACCCGGAGGCGAATCCCCTTACGGAGGAGGACTTGAAGGAAAACCTCAGAGGACGCTTACGGCGCAACTCCGAGCGTCTTGCCAAGTATGGCGACCCGGAGGACTTCTCGGAGAGCATTGGCAAGAAAAATAGGCAGCTTGTCTTTGTCCTCGCTATCCTCTTTGCCTTTACCTACTGGATCTTCGAGAGCTTAGGCATCACCACCTGGGCTGACTTCGCACAGCTTTTCATCTTCTGGTAAGCCATCGCGTGGATAGCAGAGTACATCTATTACCGGATAATATTGCCAATCAGATCGCTGCCGGTGAGGTGATCCAGCGCCCTGCTTCCGTCGTCAAGGAGCTGGTCGAGAACGCTATCGACGCCGGAGCCACCGACATCCAGATCATCATCAAGGATGCCGGCAAGACCCTGATCCAGATCATCGACAACGGATCCGGTATGGGAGCCGTCGATGCCAGGATGGCCTTTGAGCGGCATGCGACGAGCAAGATCCGCGAGGCGGCTGACCTCTTCTCCATCGTCACTATGGGCTTCCGAGGAGAGGCACTCCCCTCCATCGCTGCGGTGGCACACGTGTCCCTCCAGACGCGTATGGAAGATGCGGAGCAGGGGACGAAGCTCGAGATAGAGGGCTCTAAGGTGATCTCTCAGGAGCCGATCGCCTGCCCTGTGGGGGCCAATTTCCAGATCCGCCACCTCTTCTTCAATGTCCCGGCGCGGCGGAAGTTCCTCAAGGCGGATACGACCGAATTTGCCCACATCCTTACTGAGCTGCAGAATATTGCTGCTGTACGGCACCGGGTCGCCTTTACCCTTGTCCACAATGACAAGATCCAGCTCCAGCTCTCTGCAGCACCGCAGAAGCAGCGGCTCCTCGACCTCTTTGGCAGCCGGCTCTCCAAGCACCTCCTCCCGCTCCATATCGAGACGCCCTTAGTCACCATCGAGGGCTTTGTGACGGAGACGAGGTATACCCGCAAGCGCGGAGCCTGTCAGTACTTCTTCGTCAACGATCGCTTTATGCGGCACCCCTACTTCCACCGGATGGTACTCAATGCCTATGGCGAGATGATACCTAAGGGGGAGAAGCCGGAGTACTTCCTCTTCCTCTCATGCGACCCCGGCTCCATAGATGTCAATATCTCGCCCACAAAGACGGAGGTCAAGTTTGAGGCCGAAAATGATATCGGCACCATTCTCTTCTCCGCCATCCGTGAAGTGCTGATGAAGGGGGCAGCCATGCCTACGCTCGACTTTGACGAGGATCGTATGGAGATCCCCATCGCTGATACCAGCAGACGCAATGCCCCCGAGCCGCCCACGTCGGGCAACTTCTTCGAGGTGGGGAGCCGGCTCAATGACAGTGACGAGCTGATGCTGACGCCCAAGATCGGCGACACCTTCCCTGCCGTGGGGGGCGAGACGGCTATGCCCGATATAGCAGACTGGGATAGCTTCTACGAGGACTTCCAGAAGAGTCGTGAGGACATGCCGAGGCAGGTCCCTCTCACCGATAGGGAGGATCCTGTGCAGACCATGCCCTCCTCACTCACAGAGGAGAAGCCCGAGGTGAGATCCGGGTACGATGTCCCACCGCTCATCTACGGCGACTATGGCATCGCCCTACGTCCGGAGGGTATCGCCGTGGTCAGCCTCTCCAGGGCAAGGGAGAGGGTCCTCTTCGAGCAGTATATGACCTCCTTTAGAAGCGGGCATGTGGTCTCATCGCGCCTGCTCTTCCCGGCACTCCTTGAGCTCTCCTCCGAGGACACTGCTCTCCTGAGAGAGTACCGTCAGGATCTGACAGAGATAGGTTTCGACATCTCCGATATGGGGCAAAATGCGATCGGCATCAACGCCGTACCCGAGGGGCTACCCGCAGGCGGAGAGGAGGAGATCCTCCATGAGCTACTCCGTGAGTGCGAGCAGACCGGTCGCTCAGGTGGGGAGGTCTTGTCGAATAGGCTTGTGCGGACCATCACCACCTCGCGCCTACGGTCCCTTCCTCGCCAGATGACCCCGGCGCAGGCGCAGCAGCTCCTTGAGCAGCTCTTTGCTCTCCCGGAGTATCGGGTTACCCCATCCGGTCGGCAGATCCTCTTCTTCCTCACCCCTCGGGAGCTCGCCAAGCACCTCCCCTGACACAAAAAAAAGAAGTCCCGTCTCACGATGTGAGGCGGGACTTCTTTTTCTCTCAGACTGATATCTCCCAAAGACCTTTGCAAAATGGTCTTTTGCCGAAAAAGCACCGCTTTTTCGGCAGGGACTTTGCAGAATACCCCAGATGCAAGGAACTGAGAGTGAGGGCGAAGGGAGTGTGCTTACGCACATGACCAAGCCCGAATCTCGAAAGTGACGCCGCAGATGGGGTATTATGCAAAGGTCTCCCCAGTTGTATCAGTTACTTAGCCACTCTACCCGCAGGTCGGAGAGGGAGCCGGTGAAGTGGCCGGTTCGCTCCAGCGGGAAGACCAGTGTCTGTACCCAGTAGCGAGGTCCCTTCAGCTCACGGTCTTCCGGATGCACGATGATGCCGAGCGTCTCCTGCAGCTGACCATCGATGTAGAGTCGGGTCTCCCGATTGGTCCCCTCGATCGTCACCTCAGTCTCGCGACCTATCGGTAGGCGGTAGTCCCAGTGGTATCGGTACCCGTCCCGCTCAAAGCCCAGCAGCCCCTCCTCCGGGGTGGATAGGTAGACCACTGCATCCTTAGAGGAAAAGAGGACCGTACCGCGGGGATTTTCTCCCGGGGTGATGCGGAAGGAGACCCGGTAGTCGTACCCAATCTCAGTGATCGGCAGACCCAGTGGGGAGCCCACCTTAGGCGATGAGACGAAGTAGGAGCGCCTATTCTTCTCCGGTCTCGCAAGCAGGTTTACTCCCGGTGCCTCGGATAGACTTCGACGCTTTCGGTCAAAGGTCTCGTAGGACATTGTACCACTCCTTCCTTGCCAGGTCTTGGCTGCGAGGGTCTGCACAGCGGGGAAGATCCGGTGGTAGACGTCCTGCTGACTGATGCCATTTCCGCAATGGTCGTTCCAGACGGCAAACATCCCTCCCTTGATCTGCGGGTGGTGCTCCTCCAGCGTCTCGCTATTCATCGTTGCCGGGGTCCACTCCCTATAGAGTTTCTCAATATCGAGGTAGTCGTAGTAATAGCCGGCTGCCGGCACGATATAGACCCACCGGTCCGGCATGCTCACCACGTCGTACCCCATGTCGATCATCTCTCTTGCGAGCGAGTAGTCCATACTCCAGCAGTAGAGCAGGACATCGTCCACCTTCACCGGTGTCTCGCCTCGTGCATGGGTGAGCGATCCCCAGACGGCGGCGCGCTTCCCATACGACTCCACCTTGCGGATGTAGCGGTCGGTGAAGGCTCTGAATTGCTCCACCACCTTCTGATCCTTATTGCTGTACTCGTCCGTCCCTATATGGACGTAAGGGGAGATGAAGGTGGGGTCGGCCGGGTCCAGATACTCCCCGAGCAGATCGTCCAGCACGCGATAGGTGTCGGGACTGAAGAGGTCCATATGGTCTGCGCCATACTCCTTGCTCCCTATCGAGGGCATGTAGTGGGTAAAGGCGAGCGTATGCGCCGGCACATCGATCTCCGGGATGATCGTCACACCGAGCGAAGCCGCCTCCTGCTGCAGCTGCCTAAAGTCGGCCTTGCTGTAGTGCCCATCTGTCGCTGTCAGCCCCGGGTGGGTCTCGCTCTCGAGACGGAAGGCCGCGTAGGTCTTGTCCCAGTCGTCGCTGTAGAATTTCTTGAAGCCATTGTCGTTGAGATGAATGTGGAAGGCATTCATCTTGTAGTACGCCATCAGCTTTACGGTGGTGCGGAGGAAGTCGAGGGAGAAAAACTTTCGTCCCACATCCAGCATCATGCCGCGTATCGGGTAGTCCGGGTAGTCCTCTATCACGCCGCAGGAGAGCTTCTGCCCCTGCTCGAGCAGCTGGAGCAGCGTCCGCGTCGCCCAGTAGAGTCCCTGACGGGAGTTGCCCGTGAGAGTGATGTGATCCGGTAGGATCTCTATCCGATAGGCTTCGCTCCCCTTGTCGGAGAGTAGGGTGGGGCGGATCGCAAGGGAGATGGTTCCTGTGGATCCTGCCTTGGCGGTGTCGCCTAATAGCTCTCGGAGGTCCTGCCTAAGCAAAACGGCGACCTCCGTCGCCTCCTCCCCCTCGGGGGTGAGACGACAGAGGTCACTGTAGTGGAAGGATTCCTCCGCCCCGCTCCAGCTCTTGACCTCAGGGATGGTAAAGGGCTTGTTGCTCTGAGCGAGCCCCCGCACCGGGCTGAGGAGGATAGAGAGAAGGAAGGGGATTAGGAGTCCATACTTCATTTAGAGTGCTGCGATAGCCTGATCGTAATTGGGCTCGTGGGTGATCTCCTCGACTTGCTCGGTGTAGAGCACCTTTCCCTCCTCGTCAAGGACGATGACGCAGCGGGACATCAGCCCCTTCAGTGCACCAGAGGTCAGCAGGCAGCCGTAGTCCTTGCCGAAGTCAGGGCTCTTGAAGGTGGAGAGCGTCACGACGTTCTCCAGTCCCTCGGCACCGCAGAAGCGTCCCTGCGCAAAGGGAAGGTCTGCGCTGATGCAGAGGACGACGGTATTGTCGAGCGAGGAGGCCTTCTTATTGAAGGTCCTGACGCTCTGAGCGCAGACACCCGTATCGATCGACGGGAAGATATTCAGCACGACCCGCTTACCCTTGTAGTCGGATAGCTTTGCATCTGATAGGTCGCCCTTCGTCAGGCAGAAGTCAGGTGCCTTGCTGCCCACCTCAGGCAGCTTACCGATCGTCTCTACAGTCTCTCCCGAAAACTTTACTTTAGCCATAGTTTCTTGTGATTGTTGTTGTGTGTGATATATGAAAAAATAGAATTGTCTCTTACTCGCTCCTGCGGATCGTCAGTGATCCACCGGCGCTATTGCCCGCATACTCCGGCGCGTAGAAGCTCTGCACCTCGGCAGGACCGTAGCTGAAGTGTCCCGCCACGTTGGCGGTCGCCTCCAGCTCGATCACGTGCTTCCCCCTCTGGAGGTAGTCGATGAAGATGTAGTCGGCCGTCTCTCGTCGGCTGTAGCCGTACCACGTGCGGTCCGACATACCGTAGCCGGCAAAGTCATAGCCCGGCTCGGCGCCTGCCGCCCGGTCATCCCGTATCGTCACGAGGCTCAGGTCCTGCTTCGTCTCGATCAGGTAGCGCACCACCAGCTGCTCGCCGGCTACCGCCTCCCGCTCATCCGTCAGTCGGACGAGTGACGACTTGCCATCGATGATACGGCGGGCGTAGACCTCCTTGCCGATCGTCAGCTTCTCACCTGTGGGTGTCGCCTTTGCCGCCGGCTCCGTCACCCGATACCGGATGCCACCGAAGGCAAAGTCTGTCGTCACACCCTCCCACCGGATCACCGTCTTGGTCTCCGGCTTCGGCAGGCCGAGGACGATGTGTCCCGTCGCCTTATCGAGTGCCGTGGGGCGGTAGGTCACCTTTCCGAGATGGAGCGTCGCATCGGGTGCAAAGCTCGTCGGCGTCACCGTGCGCAGCAGAGGCTCCACCGCCTCCAGCGTCATCGGGTTGCGCCACAGCGTCCCCTGCTTGAGGCTCAGCATAAAGCGTGTCACCTCCGGAGAGAGTGCCTCGTCCTGCTGATCGTGGTGGAGGAAGAGGGTCAGCGCCAGCAGCTCAGCATCGCTCTGAGTGTAGCTGCTTCGGTCGCGGATGAAGTCCCGCACCTCGCTGTACGCTGCCTTGGTGTCAAAGGCACGCGAGTACTCCCCAAAATTGAGCAAGTATGAGGTCGATGCGGTCCGGTAGCTCTCTCGAGCACCCTTCACCTGCTTCTCGAGCAGCTTCTTCACCTCTCCGGTGAGGGTGGGATCCTTCCTCCCCAGCTTATGGATCAGTAGGCGATACTCCATCGCAGCCTTGTAGTAGCTCCGGTCCTTGGAGAGCTGACCCTGCAGGTACTTCAGCGACTGGTCGATCGCATCATCCAGCTTTGCCGATCGTGTGGGGGTAAAGGCAAGATTCTCCAGGACCACATGGGTCAGCCAGGGAGAGGGCTCTGGCAGTAGGGCATCGTAGCGGAAACCACCGGTGGGGAAGGTAAAGGCGAGGATCCTCTTCTCCAGCCCGCTCAGCAAGTCGCTCATCCGCTCCTCACTCAGGAGCAGATCGTAGAAGTCTGCCAGTGTCCTCGGGTCGGCCTGCCTATTGAAGGATGATCTCGGCTCCGACTCCCGATCACGTATCGCAGCCCGCAGTTGTGTGCGAGACATAGAGAGGCTCCGTTTCAGCTCCGGTGTGGAGGCGATCAGCGCCCTCAGGCGACTGTAGACCGCATACTTCGTGCTCGCCTCGAGGAGAGAGAGCTCCTCTGCCGGTGCCTCTGTAGCGTAGGTGTCGGCGAGGGTGGTGAGGAGGAGGTGGATCGGGGAGAAGTAGATCTCCGCCACAGCCTGGCTACCGCCGAGGTCCGCCTTGGGCAGTGTCAGGCTCACCTGCGACTGCTTATAGGACGAGAAGGGGACCGCCACCGTATACTCCGTCAGGTCGCTCCGGAGAGGGATCACCCGCTCCAGCGCATCGGTATAGTGCGTTCCTGCCACCGTGGCACGCAGTATCAGCGAGTCGCCATCGGCACGCTTAGCCTCCACGACGAAGGGCATCGTGCCTGTCTGACCACCGGCCACCGACAGCTCCGCCTCGGATAGCTGCGCCTGACCCTCCGTGACGGTTGCACGGATGGTTGCGGGCGACTGCTCCGCATTCTGCACCCGAGCGAGTCCCTCCAGCCGGTCGCCCCATCTCAGGTATCGGGGCAAGGACAGCTCTACGGAGAGCGGGGCAAAGACGCTGAAGCTATGGTCCTCCAGCAGCTCCTCCTCAAAGTTGGGGGCAAAGGAGTAGACCTTCAGGACATACTCCGTCTGTGTATCGGGCAGCTTAAAGTTCAGCTGCACCTGTCCCTCCCTATCGCTCCTGAGGAGCGCGCTGAAGTATGCGGTCTCGGCAAAGTTTTGCCTCAGCCTCGGCTGCCCGTCTGATCTGGCACCCTCAGCCACAACCATTACCTCATCTTTGACGACGTTGCTCTGCTTCATCATCGCCCTCGGGGATGCCACCGCACTCTCCATCACACTATCCATCAGGACAGCGCCATACAGATTGCCACCCAGAGCTTGGTATAGTATCGGTGAACCCCCGATCTTGCTCCAGTGCTGCTCGTTGCCCGAGGCCTCGGTGAGGGCCTTGTCAAAGACCGCCACAAGTACCGGCACCTCAGAGAGCGGCTTGCCCGCGCGACTCACGATGGTAAAGCGTCGAGAGAAATCCGCTCCCGGCACAAAGCGACCCTCTCCCTCCTTCATCTCCAGTCCATCGGTGTGGGTCTTCTCCTTATCACCCGACTCCTCACTATACTCTGTCAGGTCAATGCGTGCGGAGGACTCCTCCCCTCTGTAGTAGGCGGAGAGTACCACGGATAGCGTCCCCTCCATCGGGCGTAGGCGATAGAGCTTACCCGGCTCCACCGAGAGGAACTGGTGCACACTTCCCTTTCTCTCTCGGACCATCAGCAGAGAGAGCGTCCCGCCATGGCTTGAGCCGTAGAGGATCTCTCCCTCCTTCGTCATAGTGGCAAAGAGGGGTACCTCGCCCTGGAGCCGGTCATCGGTCGGGCTGTAGAGGTAGAGTGGGTCGCTCTCGTCCGTCACCACCTGACCCCAGTAGTCGGTCGTCTCTATCCTCAGTCGGTAGCTCCCGCTGGGCAGACTTGCCAGGCTCAGCTTCCGCTTCCCCTTCATCGGTAGCTCGATCGGCTCTCCGACCTGCTTCCCCTTCGCATCGATCCAGGTGGCCGTGAGCTGATACCTCGACAGGTCCCCCAGCCTCATCCGCTGGTATGGCTGGCTCTCAGTGCTCAGCGCCAGGTCGAGGCGATTGAGTCTATGCTTACCGCCCAGAAGTAGGTTTGCCGACAGGGGGAGGTTGGTCGTATCCTTCTCCATCGCCAGAGACTCATCCGCTACATCTCCTATCGCATCAGCGGCAGAGAGAGTGATCGGGTGATTCCAGTAGTAGCCACCCGTCGCAGACTTCGTCAGCGGCTCGGTCTCCAGCATAAAGTGTCCATCCGAGCCGCTCCGACCCGTCATCCGCTTCCCGTCCACATCGTACTGGAGCGTCAGTCGTGCCGCCACAGGGTGACCATTCAGATCCTCTGTCCGACCATAGATCCGCATCGGTCGACCGGAGACATAGCCGGTCGGTATGCTGTCGATGGTGAGCGACAGGTGCATCAGCTTATACTCCTCTACCTGTAGAGACTCGTCCCCATAGGCGGTACTGAGAGAGAAGCTTGAGAGATGCTCGTCCTCGGGGAGGGTAAAAGAAGCCTCCGCCACCCCACGATCGTCGGTGGTGATCGTCTGTGTCTCCAGTACCTCCCTCACCCCGTCGCGGTAAGCGACCAGCTCCACCTGCTGAAGTGTGTTCGGTTCGGCCTTCACCACCTCCCCCTTGCGGGTCACGGTGACGATGCCGACCTTCACCGTCTGCCCCCTCTTGTAGATCGGTCTATCGGTGTAGAAGTGTGTCTCTGCCTGTCTCTTCGGATTAGCTGTCCCGGCAGGCCACTTTTGCTCCCCATAGATGGTGAAGAACCGCTCCTCAAGCATTCGGGGATCCTTGACGCTGATGAAGAGGTACCCCCCTCTCGGCGGGGTCTGGCGAACCACCACCTCGCCCCCTTCACCGGTGTAGAGGGTGGCGATGGGGCGTCTCCGCTCATCACCGCGGAAGACCTTCACCTCCACGCCGGAGACCGGTCTGCCGTCCTGTCGGTCGAGGGCGTAGATGATCTGCTCGTACTGATCCACGGTGATCTTGTCCAGCCGAGCATTGCTATGACGGATCACCCCCGTGCGTTCGTTGTAGAGTGCCAGCTTATAGTACCCCACTCTCGGCAGACGGAGGGATACTGTGTCGCTGATCCAGCGAGCCTTACCCGCCGGAGCTGTATAGGAGGCGAGCTTCGTCGCACGACCGCTACGGATCTGCTGCTCCACCCTACGGTCACCGCCGACGAGGTAGAGGTCGAGCGCCTGTCGCGTCGGACCCTCTATTTCGACGGTAGCCTCCCCAGTGTGGAGGTCAATGTAGGTCACATCACTGATGGATGGACTGTGGCCAAAGAGCTGCTTGCCCATCTCCCTCAGTCGCTTCTCGTAGGGGTTCCCCGGTATTGACGGCTCTATGCTGAGGTACTCGGCGTAGAGCTTACCCTCCTCGCGGATCCACTCCTCGGTCTTGTACTCCATCTCAAGAGGTATGAGCTGTCGTGAGCTCCGTTCCCGGAGGTCCAGCATACGGACCACCGGCTGCTCGGGGCGACCGGCAAAGCGCTCTATATAGGTCGGGTAGATATTCTCCTCCGACCGCTTTGCTTCCCACTCCAGCATGGAGAGAGCTTGGTCGCTGTAGCCTGCCCTCAGGGCTTGGTCCAGCTCCCGGAGATGAAGCTCCCGGAGAGCATCGAAGCCCTTGTCCGCCAGCTGCTCCATCAGCTGAGCCAGCAGGGAGTACCCGTTTCCCTCGGAGGGCACACCCAGTCGCCATCGGCGGACCTGACTCTGATAGCGAAGTCCGCTCAGGTCGGTGGTGGCGCGCCACAGCTCCCGACGCTCCAGCTCTCGAGAGATCATCCGGACCAGCTCCTCCTCGGTCCGCTTCTTACTCCAGAGGAGTGTGTCGGGCGACTCGTCTGTGGTGTCGTACTCCTCGATGGTGCGACCGGCATTGGCTGCCAGTCGACTTAGGTGGTCGAGGAGAGAGAGCATCTCCTCCTCGGGGATCTTCTGTTCCTCTGCCATAGCTACTTTATCAATGGATCGGTGACCGGCGATACCGGTCCCGGTCAGCAGACCTGCGCCGACAAGTGCCGGCAGCAGCAGTGCTGCGATTCGGGCCCCGAGGGCCGTATGAGTGATACGCTTCATGGTATTATTTATGATTTTTTCTTGATCTGAAATACTTCCTCCCTTGCTTGTGCCACCCTAGAGGGTGTTGCTCCCGCCTCTATGGCGCGAGCGAAGTCTCCCTCTGCCTCCTCTTCCTCCCCATAGATTAGCCAGATCTCGCCCCTCAGGAGATACTCCTCCGCATCGACACGCTCCCCGCTCCGGCGGATGATCTCCCGCACATCGGCAAGTGCGTCCGACTTACGCCCCTGACGCATCAGGAGCCGAGCCCTCGCCCGGTAGGCCGGTGCCATCACCGGCTGCTGCTCGATCAGGTAGCTCAGCAGCTTCTCTGCCTCGAGTGGGCGTCCCTGCTTCTCGTACACCTCCGCCATCTTCACACGCGGGAGGTAGGCGTCTGGATTGTGCGCAAGGATCCGCTTCAGGTCCTCCTCGGCGGCATTCCAGAGCCCCATCTGCTCGTATGCGAGTACCCGCTTATACCGGTAGATCTCGCTGGAGGGTGCAGTAGAGACCAGCTCGTCATAGTCAGTGAGGGCGCTCTGCAGTTGCCCCAGGTCAGAGAGCAGGTCTGCCCGTCGCTCCCTCAGCTCCGGTACTTTCGGCTGACGGCTCAGCGCCTCAGAGAGGAGCTCCAGAGCCTCGAGGGAGTCACCCCGCGCCACCACCAGCTCAGCCAGATTGCCGAGGAGGAGGAAGTTCCCCTCCGCCTCCGGACTCAGCTCCAGAGCCTGCCTAAGCATCAGCTCAGCGCTGTCCGGTTTGCCTGCCTCGTAGTAGTCAAAGTAGCGCTCCACGCAGCCGGCATACGCCTCTCCCCCCTCCTTATCCGTCTGAGCGGAAGCAAGAAGCAGGGGCATCAGGGCTACGATGATCGTTGCTAAGGGTCTGGCGAGGACATTCATTGGTGTACTTCTTCCATGCTTTAGATTATGAAAGGTACCCATTTTTCCCCACCTGACCAATCTCGATTGTTAAAGAATGTGGAGCCCTCAGCTCTGTAGATTATTGGGGAAAAAAGGAAGAGACAACTCGTCCTGCCTCCTCAGAGCAGGGGGAGACTCCGCAGTCTCACCATACTTGGCCGAACCTGGATGACAATGGCGGATATCCGTAGGACGCGAAAGGAACCGTATACGAGTCGTCTCAGTAAAGATTCATGCGGCAAAGATACGACAATCCCAAGACCCTATTGTCTCTTATCTGCACCATCTCAGAGCTTACGAATTAGCCAGTCCTACGACCGTGGAGGACTTGCAAAATAAGTGTGTACTCATTAGTAATAAATGCGTATATTTGTATATGAGTTGGCACCTAACCCGTTTCGGGTGTG
>NZ_JBWPWJ010000020.1:0-901 GCF_056590575.1 Porphyromonas sp. C0041D3 | reverse complement strand
GAGGCTTTCACTCCTTCGTCCTTGCATCCACTACGTGTAATCAGTATGGGAATATTAACCCATTCTTCCGTTCGGATACGCCAACTACGGCTACTCCTTAGGTCTCGACTAACCCTCTTCCGACGAACGTTGAAGAGGAAACCTTAGTCTTTCGGCGAGGAAGATTCTCACTTCCTTTATCGTTACTTATACCTACATTTGCTCTTCCAGAGAGTCCAGCATGAGTCACCTCACACCTTCGACCTCGCTGGAATGCTCCCCTACCGATCTTTCGATCCCATAGCTTCGGCAGATGTCTTATGCCCGATTATTATCCACGCCACAATCCTCGACTAGTGAGCTGTTACGCACTCTTTAAATGAATGGCTGCTTCCAAGCCAACATCCTAGCTGTCTCTGCATTGCGACTTCGTTCATTCAACTTAGACATCATTTGGGGGCCTTAGCTGATGGTCCGGCTTCTTTGCCTCTCGGATACGGAACTTAGCTCCCGCACCCTCACTCTTCATGACTACATACACGCATTCGGAGTTTGTCCGGATTTGATAAGCGGTGAAGCTCTCGCATCCAATCAGTCGCTCTACCTCGTGTACTTAACCATAAAGGCTGCACCTAAATGCATTTCGGGGAGTACGAGCTATCTCCAAGTTTGATTGGCCTTTCACTCCTATCCGTACCTCATCGGGAAATTTTTCACCATTTCTCCGTTGGACCCTCCATGAGGTTTTACCCTCACTTCAGTCTGGACACGGATAGATCACTTGGTTTCGCGTCTACCCTACACAACTATACGCCATTTAAAACTCGCTTTCGCTACGGCTCCACGACTGGGTCGCTTAGCCTTGCTGTGCATGGTAACTCGTAGGTTCATTATGCAAAAGGCACGCCGTCACCCCAAAGGG
>NZ_JBWPWJ010000019.1:0-905 GCF_056590575.1 Porphyromonas sp. C0041D3 | reverse complement strand
GTAGTATGGACGCTTATAGCGGACATCCCAACGGCAGTAAAACTTGCTATCACAACTTTAGTTATAGCTTGTCCACATGCATTGGGTCTAGCTATTCCATTGGTCACCGCTCGTAGCACAAGCTTAGGGGCAAGTCGTGGCTTACTAGTAAAAGACCGAGAATCTTTAGAAATAGCTCAAGATGCAGATGTGATGATTTTAGATAAGACAGGTACTTTAACAACAGGTGAGTTTAAAGTATTAGACGTTGAACTTTTTAATAACAAATATAATAAAGAGGAAATCATTGCCTTACTGGCAGGTATTGAAGGAGGATCTAGCCACCCGATCGCTCAATCAATTATAAGCTTCGCTAAGCAGCAAGGTATAAGTCCAGTATCTTTTGATTCAATTGATGTGATTTCCGGTGCTGGCGTAGAAGGCAAAGCCAAGGGTCATAGTTACCAATTAATCAGCCAAAAAGCCTCCGGACGTAATCTGGATATGGATATTCCAAAAGGAGCAACTCTCAGTGTCTTAGTAGAAAACGATGATGCCATAGGTGCTGTAGCTTTAGGGGACGAATTAAAACCAACGAGCAAAGAGTTAATTAAAGTTCTTAAAAAGAACAATATAGAGCCGATTATGGCAACAGGTGATAATGAAAAAGCGGCTCAAGGCGCGGCAGAAGATTTAGAGATTGAATATAGATCAAATCAATCTCCACAAGACAAATATGAGTTAGTAAAAACACTTAAAGAAGAAGGAAAGAAAGTTATCATGGTAGGTGACGGTGTTAATGATGCCCCTTCTCTTGCCTTAGCAGACGTTGGAATAGCAGTCGGTGCAGGAACTCAAGTGGCGTTGGATTCAGCTGATGTCATCTTGACTCAATCTGATCCAGGAGATATTGAATCATTTATTGA